>DMQW01000133.1 GCA_003455565.1 Limisphaerales bacterium | reverse complement strand
AAAGCCCGCCAACTCGGCGGGCTTTTTTGTTTTGGGCAAACCATTTCCCGATGTTAATTTCAATCCATGGCGCGCGATGATTTGTTTACTGCTCCGGTTGAAACCAAACCGGAAGCCGCCGCTGCGCCCGCTTTTTTCAAAAGCCAGCCGCTCGCCGCACGGATGCGCCCGCGCAACCTCGACGAATACGCCGGGCAAACCCACATGCTCGCGCCCGGCCAGCTTCTCCGCCGCGCCATCGAAGCCGACCGCATCCAGTCGCTCATTTTTTACGGCCCGCCCGGCACCGGCAAAACTTCGCTCGCGCAAATCATCGCCCGTCAGACCAAAAGCAAATTTGAACGCTTGAGCGGCGTGGAATCCAACGTCGCCGACATGCGGCGCGTGTTGTCCGCCGCCGCCAACCGCCTTGAAAACACCGGCCAGCCGACCATTCTTTTCATTGACGAAATCCATCGCTTCAACAAGGCGCAGCAGGACGTTTTGCTGCCCGACGTTGAAAGCGGCGTCATCAAGCTCATCGGCGCGACCACGCACAACCCGTTTTTCTTCGTCAACTCGCCGCTCGTCTCGCGCTCGCAGATTTTTGAACTGCGCCCGCTGACCGAAGATGAATTGTTTTCACTTTTGCTACGCGCCTTGGCCGACGAGGAACGCGGCCTCGGCTATTTGAAAATTCATGCGGACGAAAATGCGTTGCGCCATCTCGCCAAAATCGCCGACGGCGATGCGCGCAAGGCGCTCAACTCGCTTGAAATCGCCGCACTCACAACTTCGCCAGATCAAAATGGCGTTGTCCGCATCACGCTGGAAGTCGCCGAGCAGAGCATCCAGAAAAAAGCGGTGGTCTATGACGGTGATGGCGACGCGCATTACGACACGATTTCTGCGTTCATCAAATCCATGCGCGGCAGCGACGCCGATGCCGCGCTCTACTGGCTTGCGAAAATGATCCACGCCGGCGAAGACCCGCGCTTCATCGCCCGGCGGATCATCATTTGCGCCGCCGAAGATGTTGGACTTGCCGATCCGATGGCATTGGTGCTGGCGAACGCCGCATTGGCCGCCTCGGAATTTGTCGGCTGGCCGGAAGCGCGGATTCCATTGGCCGAGGCGACGATTTACATCGCGACGGCGAACAAGAGCAACAGCGCGATTTGCGCAATTGACGCCGCGCTGGAAGATGTCCGTTCCGGCCGCACGCTGGTTGTGCCGGAACATTTGCGCGACGGACATTATTCCGGCGCGAAAAAACTCGGCCACGGCGTCGGCTACGAATACGCGCACGATGGCAAAGATCATTTCGTCGCGCAGGATTATCTGGGCGCGGGCAAAATTTATTACGAACCGACCGAGCAAGGCGTGGAAAAAAAAATCAAGGAGCGCGTCGAAAAATGGCGCGCGGAATTTTCCAAGTTGCGCGAAGAAAAAAAATGACCGCGCAAAATCTAAAAGCCGAATTGCGTTCAATGATCCGCACCGCGCTGGAAAGAATTTCCCCGGCGGTGCGGACGGTGGAATCGGAAGAATTATGCGCGCGGCTGAAGCTGCAGTTGCCGAGCGCAGGCACCGTCTTGTTTTTTGCGCCGCTGCCCAATGAGATTGACGTGTGGCCGCTACTCGAAGAATCGGTGAAGGCGGGAAAAACCGTGGCGCTGCCGTGGTTCAATCCCACCACGCAAACCTACCTGGCGCGACGCGTGAAAAATCCGGCGGATGAAATTGTGACGGGAAAGTTTGCCGTGCGCGAACCGGATTCAAATTGCGCGGAAATTCCGCTGGAACAGTTTGATCTGGTGCTGGTGCCGGGAGCGGCGTTTGATCTGCGGGGAAACCGCCTGGGTCGTGGCAAAGGTTTTTACGACCGGCTGCTGGAAAAAATCAGCGGCATCAAATGCGGCGTTGGTTACGACTTCCAGTTGCTGGAAAAAATCCCGGTGGAACCGCACGATGCGAAGGTAAGTTTTATCGTCACGCCGTCGCGCTGTGTGCGCCAGAAAGTTTAGCGGTGCTGCATGTCCATTCCGCCCATGCCATTTTCCCAGTTCTGCGGGGTGTTCCACGGACGGACGGAGGCATTGTCGGGTTCGGTGCTGGCGCAACCAGAAATACCCGCCGCCAGTGCCGCCAGTGCCAGAAGCAAAATCAATTGCGCGGCGCGAAGTTTCATTTCAGATGGCCGGATGTGCCGGGCTGACCTCGTCGCCTTCAACCGGCTCGCCCAGTTTCCAGCCCGGAACGATGTTGGCGATGGAACGGTCTTTTTGGACGCTGCGGACGATGACTTTGGCCACGAGCTTGCCGTCGCGGCTGACCAGCATTTCTCCATCCGGGAGAACGCCTTGATCATCGCCAATGTTGAGAACGACAAAATCCCATTTGGGATCCACCACCAAAATTTTCCCGTGAAGGTTGGCCCGCAACATCACAAAGGCGTTGGTGCCTTCATATCGATCCAAGCGGGTTTGCAACCGGGCTTTCTCGTGTTCCAACACGGTTTTCTCGCCGTTGATGGCCTCGATTTCAGACCGCGCATCTTTCAAAGTTTTGTTGAGTTTGACGATCTGTTCGGGACTCAAGCCGGTGGCTTTGAAGGAAGCCAGTTCGTTTTGCGCATCGTCGCGTTCCTGAGTGGCCCTGGCGAGCTTGACGGACAATTCATCGGCGCGTTTCACTTGGGCTTCGGCACGAGCCACGGCCTTGTCGCGATCTGACTTCGTGTCGGCCAAATCCGCCTGGCTCTTGGTCAGATCACTTTGGGTCTTGGCCAATTTGGTCTTGGTGTTGGAGAGGTCGGTCAACGCGGTCACCTTGGCCGAGTGTTCGTCATCGCGCTGTTTGGTGAGGGCGGGAATTTTATCGGTCACCTCAAGATAACTCAAGGTGCCCGCTGCCAAGGCGGCGAGAATGGCCACGAATAAACTGATGCGAAGTAACATGTTTGGTTGCAGTTTTCTTGAGACTAAACCCGGCCGCGCCAAGTGTCAACGCCCTTTGCGTCTTGGCAAAGAAATTATTTCAACGCATCTTCATCCCCAGAACCACTTTTACAAGATGAAGCTTCGTCACGGCCTGCAGCTCGCCTAGCCCTGCCGCAAGCTGACGGATAAAACTTGCGAGCCGGCTCATAAAAAAAACGCCGGGATTTTTCAATCCCCGCGCTCGTGGAACGGATTTTTATTTTAGGTGCGCGCCGCCGGTTTCTTCGCCGCTGCGTCGAGAATCGTCGTGAGGACGCTGTTCGGCACCTGCGCAAAGCTCAACGGCTCCATCGAATACGAGGCGCGGCCTTTCGAGAGCGAACGGATCGCCGTCGCGTAACCGAACATTTCGGCCAGCGGCACCTGCGCGTTGAGAATGGTCTGACCGTTCTTCGCTTCGATGCTGACAATCGTGCCGCGACGACGGTTGATGTCGCCGAGCAAATCGCCCTGGTATTCGTCCGGCGTCGTGCATTCCACCTTCATGATGGGTTCGAGCAAAATCGGGCCGGCTTTTTTGAAGGCGTCTTTCAAGGCGAAAATGCCGGCCATGCGGAACGCGAGTTCGTTCGAGTCCACTTCATGGAATGAGCCGTCCACCACTTCGACTTTGATGTCAATGACCTGATAGCCCGCATAGACGCCTCCTTTGATGGCTTCTTCGATGCCGTCAATGACCGCCGGAATGTATTCCTTCGGAATTGAGCCGCCGACGATTTCGTCAACCACTTCCACGCCCTTGCCTTTTTCGTTCGGCGCGACGGTGATGCAGGCGTGGCCGTATTGGCCTTTGCCGCCGGATTGACGGATGAACTTGCCTTCGCCCTCAGCAGTCTTGGTGATTGTCTCGCGATACGCGATCTGCGGCGCGCCGGTGTTGGCCTCCACTTTGAATTCGCGTTTGAGCCGGTCAATGATGATTTCCAAATGCAGTTCGCCCATGCCCGCGATGATAAGCTGGCTGGTTTCCTCATTCGTGAAGCAGCGGAACGTCGGATCTTCTTCCGCGAGCCGTTGCAAACCTTCGGACAACTTGTCGCGATCCTGCTTGGTCTTCGGTTCGACGGCCATTGAAATAACTGGTTCCGGAAACGTCGGTGGTTCGAGCGTCACGTCAAAATCTTCATCGCACAGCGTGTCGCCGGTCGTGATGTTGCGCAGGCCGACGAGCGCGGCGATGTCGCCCGCGAACACTTCGTTGATGTCCTTGCGTTCGCTGCCCTGGATGACCATGAGGCGGCTGACGCGCTCGCGTTTGCGCGTGCGCGGATTGTAAATCGTGTCGCCCTTTTTAAGATGGCCGGAATAGACACGGAAGAATACGAGTTTGCCCGCGTAAGGATCGGTCCAGAGCTTGAACGCGAGCGAGCAGAACTTGCCGTTGTCGTCCGCTTCAACCTTCAATTTATCTTCCGTGCCGGGCACCAGGCCTTCCGCGCAGGGAATGTCGAGCGGGCCAGGCAGATAATCAATGACGGCATCCACCAAAACCTGCACGGCTTTTTTCTTGAAAGCCGAACCGCAGAGGACGGGAACCAGTTCAATCTTGCAGGTCAGGCGGCGGATGGCCGCCTTGAGCACCGGTGGTGTAATCGGTTTTTCTTCGAGCACCAGGTTGGCAATCTCGTCATCCTTGTTGGAGACCGCGTCAATCAATTCCGCGAGCGCGGCGACGGCGCGATCCTCATCTTCAGGAGCAATGTCCCGGATTTCATAATTAAGACCTTCGTTGGCCTCGGTCGGTCCCCAATAAATTACCTTCTGGTTGACCACGTCAATCACGCCCTCAAAGCCGCCCTCAACTTGCTTCCCTTCGTGTTCGGTCGGACCGGCGCCGAGGGGCAGGAAAATCGGGAACGCATAAGCGCGCAGTTTGGTGCGCATATCATTCAACGCGTTCTCAAAATTTGCGCCAACGCGATCCATCTTGTTGACAAACGCGATGCGCGGAACGTGATACTTCGTCGCCTGACGCCAGACAGTTTCGGATTGCGGCTGCACACCCGCGACGCCGCAGAACACCGCGACCGCGCCGTCCAGCACGCGCATGGAACGTTCGACTTCAGCCGTGAAATCCACGTGGCCGGGCGTATCAATGATGTTGACGCGATGCGGAATATTGTTGAACGCCTTGTAAATTTGATCTTCGCCCGGCTTGGCCGTTTTCTGCGTCCAGAAGCAGGTCACGGCGGCGGAAGTGATCGTGATGCCGCGCTCGCGTTCCTGCTCCATCCAGTCCGTCACCGTGTTGCCATCGTCCACGTCGCCGATCTTGTGGATGAGGCCGGTGTAAAAAAGAATCCGCTCCGTCGTGGTCGTCTTGCCCGCGTCAATGTGCGCGGCGATGCCGATGTTGCGGGTGCGCTCCAGCGTGTATTCACGTTTGGGCGAGTTTGGGGATTTGATTTCTGCGCTCATCTTTAAAATTTCTGGTTAAGTTGATTGTGATAAAAAAAACGCCCCGGCGTTTTACCGTCGGGGCGAATTGTGAAAAAAATGCTACCAACGGAAATGCGCGAAGGCCTTGTTCGCCTGCGCCATCTTATGAACCTCGTCGCGCTTGCGGATGGCGTTCCCCTGCCCTTGATAGGCTTCGAGGATTTCCGCTGCGAGCGCCGCTTTCATCGGCATGCCTTTGCGGGCGTCCGCAAAGTCAACGATCCAGCGCAGGGCGAGCGCGTTCTGGCGGTCGGATGGAATTTCCAGCGGCACCTGATACGTCGCCCCGCCGACGCGGCGGGCCTTGGTTTCGATGCGCGGCTTGGCGTTGTCCACCGCGCGCTGCAAAATTTCAATCGGGTTGCTGGCCGGATTTTTTTCCGAGATGCTTTCGAACGCGCCATAGACGATGCGCTGGGCGGTGCTCTTTTTGCCGGAATACATCACGGTGTTCACGAGACGGGAAACCAGCGTGCTCTGGAATTTTCCGTCTTTGGCCGTCGGCCGTTTGGTTGCTTGACGTCTGCGAGACATAGAGTTTCGTTAAATCGTTAAAAAGTTAAATCGTTGAACTGGGAAAATTACTTGGCCGGAGCGGCGGCGGCTTTTGCCTTGGGTTTCTTCACGCCGTATTTGGAACGGCTCACGCGGCGTTTTTCCACGCCGGCGGCGTCGAGCGTGCCGCGCACGATGTGATAACGCACACCGGGCAAATCTTTCACACGGCCACCGCGGATCAACACGATGCTGTGTTCCTGCAGGTTGTGTCCTTCGTCCGGAATGTAGGCGATGACTTCGTGGCCGTTCGTCAAACGAACCTTGGCCACTTTGCGCATCGCGGAGTTCGGCTTCTTGGGCGTGCGGGTCATCACCTGGATGCACACGCCACGGCGGAAGGGGGAATTTTCCAAGGCAGGAGACTTGGACTTGTATTTGACTTTGGTGCGGCCCTTGCGGACCAGTTGGTTGATTGTCGGCATTGCGTTAAAAAATTCGCTGTAAATTCCCGTCTTTCGATTTTGAAGCAACGGGGCGCGAAGTCTAGCAATCC
>DMQW01000481.1 GCA_003455565.1 Limisphaerales bacterium | reverse complement strand
ACTAAAACCGGCGTGCCATCAGTCGGCCGGGCTCCAGCTCCGAATCCCAAGACGGTCAAATATGCAGCGGGCAAAGCGAGTTTTGGCGGTGGTGCAACCATCGAAAAAGATGGCGCAGCGGCTGGCGGCAAGAGCGGGAATCTCCAGCTCAAGGATTCCTTTTTACAGTGGGACAAAGTTAACGGCGGCAATAAAGGAAGCCGTGCCACGATTGACATCTATTATGCCGCCAACGAAAAGTCCAAGCTTAAGCTGTTTGTGAACGACGTTGATTATTCATTTGTGAACACCCCATCTACCGGTGGAACGAACGTTTACACGGGCCATTCATTGTTGACCGTTCCGCTGAAGGCCAAAAAAATCAACTCCATTAAACTTGTCGGCGGCCACGGCGGGGTCAACGTGGATTACATCACAGTAAGCCCATTGCCTTAAACACTGTGGCGGTTGATATAATTTATTTGGTCACGGCAGCCACGGTTTCGCCGGCTGGTTAAAACTCATCCAAGCGGAAACTGGGAGCATGACTGAAAAATCAAAATCTGCGGTCATCCGAGGTTGCTGTTATTCCGCTACTTCCCGTTTGAGCCTGTTCTCATCAGCGGCTACGATGCGCACGATGTCTGACGCCCAATTCATGCGCCTCGCCCTCCGGCTCGCCCGGCGCGGCCACGGCGCGACTTTCGCCGAATCCAATTGCGGCGTAGCGGCGTCTCGGCAGAGCGCCGCAAACTGAATAAATGCGGCAGTCTGCCGACGTGCCGCTACGACCATCGGAGCGCCGCACTTTTCCCGACTTTTTAGATGGAGGTTCTCTGCCGAGCAGCCGCTACGCTCCTCGCATGAAACCCGCTCCGCTTACACCGCAGCCGGAATGGCATCATCCCCCAGTTTCCCGGCTTGTTACCACGCGATTCTCTGCTAGAATCTACGGCTCTGTGGACATAGACAAAGAAATTCAACGGCGCCGCACGTTCGCCATCATCTCGCATCCCGACGCGGGCAAGACCACGTTGACGGAAAAGCTCCTGCTTTACGGCGGCGCGGTGCAGCTCGCCGGCTCCGTCACGGCGCGGAAAAATCAGCGCGCCACCACGTCCGACTGGATGGAACTGGAAAAGAAGCGTGGCATTTCGATCAGTTCCACCGTGCTGCAATTCGACTACGACGGCTACCGCCTCAACCTGCTCGACACGCCCGGCCACAAGGATTTTTCCGAAGACACCTATCGCGTGCTCACGGCCGTGGATTCGGTGGTGATGGTGATTGATTCCGCGAAAGGCATCGAGCCGCAGACGCGAAAACTTTTTAAAGTCTGCCGCCAGCGTGGTGTGCCGATCTTCACGTTCATGAACAAGTGCGACCGCCCGATGAAAGACCCGCTCGCGCTGCTCGACGAACTCGAACGCGTGCTCGGCATCGGCGCATTTCCGGTGAACTGGCCCATCGGCAGCGGTGCTGATTTTCGTGGCGTCTATGACCGGCAGACGAAGCTGATGCATCTCTTCGAGCGCACGGTCGGCGGCAAATATCGCGCGCCGGTTTCCGTCGGTGATCTGCACGATCCAGAGGTTCGCGGTCAGCTCGACGACACGACGTTTAACCGAACGGTCGAAGAACTCGAAATGCTCGAACACGCCGGGCATGACTGGGATGACGCCGCCGTGCTCACGGAAAAAACCACGCCGGTGTTCTTCGGCAGCGCCAGCAACAATTTCGGCGTGCAGCTTTTGCTCGACGGTTTTCTCAAACATTCGCCCGCTCCGAAATCGCGCGTGATAGGCGGCATCGAAATTGCGCCGGAAAACCCGGCATTCTCCGGTTTCATTTTCAAGATTCAGGCGAACATGGATCCGCGGCACCGCGACCGCATCGCGTTCGTCCGCGTTTGCTCCGGCAAATTCGACCGCGACATGACCGTGCATCACTCGCGTTCGGAGAAAAAAGTGCGCCTCTCCAGTTCGCACAAACTGTTCGGCAACGAACGCGAGACCGTGGACGAAGCGTATCCCGGCGACGTCATCGGCCTCGTCGGCCACGACAGTTTTGGCATCGGCGACACGCTCACGACCGATCCAAAAATTCTCTACAAAGAAATCCCGCGCTTCACGCCCGAAGCGTTTTCGTATCTGCACAATCCGAACACCGGCAAGTTCAAACAATTTCGCCAGGGCCTTGAACAACTTTTGCAGGAAGGCGTCATTCAGGCGCTTTACCTGCGCAATTCTGCGGTAAAAACGCCGTTGCTCGCGGCAGTCGGCCCGCTGCAATTCGAGGTCGTGCAATTCCGTCTCGAAAGCGAATACGGCGCGGAGTCGCGCCTCGAAGCCGCGCCGTGGAGCGTCGTCCGCTGGCTGCCGACCGACATTAAGGAAGACGATCTCGACGTGCTTTCGCTGCCCACCGGCGCGCGGCTCGCCTACGACCTCGGCAAAAATCCCGTCGTGCTGTTCCAGAACGAGTGGTCGGCCAATTATTTCGGCGAGACGAACAAAAACACGCCTCTGTCCGCCGTGCCGGTGCAAACGGTGAAGGAATGATTTGGAAAAGCTTTTCGAGAATTCCAACAAAGGCTAATTTTTGTTCATTGGGTGAAAATGTCGGATTCATCAGCAACATTTCAAACGAGCCACCGCTTTCTTGACGAAGCGGGAGACACGACATTTTATGGCAAAGGCAAAATCATTGCCATCGGACAGCCCGGCGTATCACTTGCGTTTTCGCTTGGGATGGTAAAGTTCAATTGCGATCTCGTCACATTACGACGGTCAGTTGTGGAGCTGCAACATTCCGTAGAAACTGATGACTATCTAAAAGACATTCCCAGTGTGCAGAAAAAAATCAGCAAGGGCGGTTTTCACTTTCACGCCACGGATGATTCGCCGGAAGTCCGGGAGCGGATGTTCAAATTCATCAAGGCCGTGGATTGCAGTCTGGAGATTGTCGTTGGCCGCAAAATGCCCTCGCTATTTCTGCGGAAACACAACGGCAAGGAATCGGAGTTTTATGCAGACCTGCTTTCGCACTTGGTGAAGACAAAATTGAAGCAGGATCGAAAATTGGTTTTGAACATTGCCGAACGCGGGCCAAGCACGAAGAATGCAAACCTTGATCTAGCTTTGCAGAAGGCGGTTGATCGTTTTGGCAAGAAATGGGATGTATCAGAAATCCGGTCGAAAGTTGTGTTCAATGTTCAAAATCCGCGCACTGAACCATTGCTAAATGTCGCAGATTATCTGTGCTGGGCAGTGCAACGGGTTTTCGAACGCGGCGAGATGCGGCACTATGACTTCGTGCGGGATAAAATCAGCCTCGTCGTGGATTTGTATGACTCGGCGAATTATGAAGGCAGTCAAAATTATTACACACGAAACCGCCCCTTGACCGCTGCAAACAAATTGATCTGGCAAGCGTGGACGAAGGAAGTTTTGTGATTCGCCAGCCAACTGTTCAAATAATACGGGCCCGCCATCACCCTGAGAAGGATACCCTTCGACGACATGGAGTCGGCTTTCAGGTGGGGCAGGCCCACGCACAATATGCGCACATCGTGCGCATAAATGCAACATTTAGTATGACTGGGTATTATCCAGTGTTACTCAGTATGATTCTGCCATAATTCCCAATGCCCACCATCATTTCCGCCTCCGAAGTCACCGTGCGCTACAACGACCGCGCCATCCTCGACGCCACCACGCTCGGCATCCAGGAAGGCGAACGCCTCGGTCTCGTCGGACGCAACGGCGCGGGCAAGACGACGTTCCTGCGCATTCTCGCCGGCCTGCAATCGCCTGACAGCGGCGAGGTGGCACGGCAGCGCGATCTCGTCGTGAGCTATCTGCCGCAGGATTTCATGCTCGATGCGACGAAATCTGTGGAAGAAAACATCCGCGACGGCGCAAAGCCGGTGCTGGATTTGATTGCGGAATTTGAATCGCTGCCGCACGACTCGAAACGGCACGAGGAATTGGAACATCGCATCCACGCGCTCGAAGGCTGGACGCTTGATCAACGGATTGAAGTGGCGATGGCGCACCTCAATTGTCCCGCTGGCGACCGAAACATTGACACACTTTCCGGCGGCGAGAAACGCCGCGTCGCCATGTGCCGCGCGATTGTTTCACTGCCGGATTTTTTGATTCTCGACGAGCCGACGAAC
>DMQW01000483.1:1295-6032 GCA_003455565.1 Limisphaerales bacterium | reverse complement strand
TCAAGCGCCGCAACCTTCGCGAAATCCAGACGCTCGCCAAGCCCTTTGAATTTTGCCACGGCGACCTCACCGACCGCGCCGCGCTCGACGAACTTTTTTCGTCCGTAAAATTCGATCAAGTCATCCATCTCGCCGCGCGCGCGGGCGTGCGGCCGAGCCTGGAGCAGCCGGCGTTTTATCAGCGCGTGAATGTCGAAGGCACGGTCAACGTCCTCGAAGCCGCGCGCCAGACCGGCGTGAAAAAAATCACCATCGCGTCGTCGTCGTCCGTCTATGGCGTGAATGCGAAGGTGCCGTTCAGCGAGAGCGACCCGATTTTTTCCGCCGTGTCGCCCTACGCCGCCAGCAAGCTCGCGTGCGAGGCGCTCGGCCACACCTGGCATCATGTTTACCAAATGGACGTGGCGATGCTGCGTTTTTTTACGGTCTATGGCCCGCGCCAGCGGCCCGACCTCGCCATCCACAAGTTCACGAAGCTGATTGACGCGGGCAAACCGATCCCCGTTTTCGGCGACGGCAGCACGGCGCGCGATCACACGCATATCTCGGACATTCTCGAAGGCGTCATCGCCTGCACGCAGCGCGAGTTCGGTTTTGAAATTTTCAACCTCGGCGAATCGCAGACGGTGAAATTGTCCGAACTGATCGCGCTGATTGAAAATGCGCTGGGCAAGAAAGCGGTCATTGACCGGCAACCGCTCCAGCCCGGCGATGTGCCGATCACGTTCGCGGACATTTCCAAAGCGCGAAAAATACTGGGCTACAATCCGCAGGTGAAGGTAGAAAAAGGAATTCCGCTTTTTGTTGATTGGTTCCGCAAAAACCGGCAGTAATAAGGCCAGTCAAGGTCAACCCATGAGCAACTCCAGATTCACGGACGCCCGCTGCTGCCCTACGAACGCTTCGCGCAGAAAATGTTGAACCGGCTGCGCCGGATTTTGGGACAACCCGCTTGACCGGTTTTCTCCTGTGGAGGTCAGCGTTTCGACGAAGCCGGTTTCTGCATGGGCGAATTGGTCGCCTTCGTCTTGAACGCGGAACGCAAGAGCCAGTGGTGTTTCAACCCCTGCATCAAATCGTCCGCATCCGTCACCGTCTTCGAAATTCCCCAGAGCAGGTTTGAATTCGCCTGCACCTGCACGTTCAAGTTGCTCGTGATGCCGGAAAGATTTTCCAGCGTTTGTCCAATGCTCACAGAAAGCGCATTCAAATTTGTATCCGTGTCCGCGAGCAATGAATTCAAGTTCGTCAGCGCGCCCTGAATCTGCAAATTGCCATTGGTGCCGAGCGCCCAAACGCCGAGTCCGCCCGGCTCGCGCAACTGTGCGCTGATGACCGCGAAGTTCGTGACGAGCGGCTGTGCGGCGACGATGGTCGTGTTCAAATTGGAAGTCACATTCGCCGCGTTGTCCAGCACGGCGGAAAGTTTGTTCGTCAGTGAAAGAATTCCCGGCAACGCCGCTTGCACCTGCGAAACCATCGCCTGCAACTGGTCGGTAATCGGCGGCGGCTCCACGGCGCGCAGCCAGACATCTTCGGAATTGGGCGTGTAATCTTCGTAACGGTGCGACTGTCGGTGCCATGACGCCACAATCCGGCTGCGAACAATCGTGTTGTCGTAGGCGCAAACGGAATTGGATTCGAGATTTAATTGCGCCATGCGCTCCAAGTTCGATTGCGTAAGCATCGTGTAAGCGCTGAAGACGATGTTGGAATTTTCATCGAACACATCCTGATAAAGCTGCCAGCGGTTGGTTTCAGTGGCGATGATCTGCTCCAGTTCGGGAATCGTCTTGATGAAGCCAGGCTGCGTCACACTAATCGCCGGGCCGTTCGTGCCGCGCGTGATTTCAAGCTGCCGCTTGCCGAGGAAATCCGCCGAGTTCACTTTCACGAACGAACCGCCGGTCCAGATGTAGCGGAAATAAGTGTCACGGACTTCAAATTCCACGAGGACATTGTGCGGGTCGCCCGGCTCCGTCACGTGAATCCAGGTTATCTGGCCGACAGGAAAGCCCATCATCACCACGGGATCGCCGACGTTCAGGCCGGAAGAACTTTGGACGTAGGTGAAGTATTTTGCCTTGATGAGAAACCAGCCCTTGCGCTCCGCCGTGTGGTAAATGTAATAACCGAAACCGAACAGCAGCAGCGCGGTCGCGAGAAACACGAACCAGCCCACCGCGCGTTCCATCCGGCTCAAGCGCGTGCGCAGTTGCGGGGTCAAATCTTGCAAGGCCATAGTTCGTTACAATGTTACGCCAACGGATGTCGCCAGCAATTCTTTTACGACCGGATCGGCGGACGCTCCCACTTCGTTCCAGCCGCCCAGCGGAATAAATTTCTGGTCGCGCAGCAACGCAAATTTCCGCTGCGCGTCCTGCCACGGACGCAGATCATCCGTCGTCACGATCAGCGTCAGCGGCTGACCGCCGAACGATTCGTGACCGCGCCAAAGCTGGTCGAGAAACGACACCAGCCATTGGCGATGCCGCACGCCCAGCCCGCCGAGTGGATTGTCCAGCAGCAACACTTCCGGCTTGAGAATCAACGCCCGCGCCAGCGCCACCCGCTGCCGCCAGTTCACCGGAACATTCGCCGGTTTCGAGTCCGCGAACGGTTTTAATTCGAGCAGTTCCAGCAACACTTCCACCGGGCGCGCCACTTCCGCTGCCGCCAGATTTTTTTGGTAGCGCAATGGCAGCGCGACGTTTTCCGCGATGGTCAACTGGCTGAACAATTGTCCGCCTTGAAACACAAATCCTACGCGCAGGCGCTCGGCCAGTTCCGCCTCGCCAAAACTTTTAGTTTCGATTCCGTAAAGTTGGTAGCTGCCAGCCACCGGCGTCATCAGTCCGGCGGCGAGCATCAGCAAATCGCTTTTGCCGGAATGTTCCTGGCCCGCGACCACCCAGAATTCTCCCGCCGCCACCGACCAGTTCACGTCCGCGACAACGGTGAGCGAAGCGTCGCGCATCGCACCGACGCTGGTGCCGCGCATTTCGATGACGGATAAATTTAAATTTTCACTCATTTGACGAGGTAAAGCACGATGAACAGCGCGTCAATCAGCACGCACACGATGACACCTTGCGTCACCGCGCGCACCGCCACGCGCGAAACGTCTTCGATCCGCAACGGCTGCGCGAGGCCGTGATAACACGTCACGATCGCGATGAAAAATCCGAACGCGATGGTTTTCAACGCCAGCAACGCGAAGTCCAGCCAGTCCAGCGATTCCACCAATTGCTTGAAATAATCCCCCGGCGTCAGCGGCACGTCCTGCAAAAACGCCCAGAGGTAGCCGCTCGCCAGCGCGCCGATGATGAGATAAATCGTCAGCGAAAAAATTCCCGCCATCATGCCCAGCACGCGCGGCACAATTAAATAATGCACCGGGTCAATGCCCAGCGCCTCCAGTGCCTCGACTTCGCCGAGCGCGCGCGCCGTGCCGAGTTCGATCACGTTCGCCGTGCCGACGCGCGCCAGCACCAGCACTGCCGTCAGCAGCGGTCCGAGTTCGCGCACGATCACGATCACCATCGTCGAGCCGAGATAATCCGTCGCGCCCACTTTTGCCAAAGCAGAAACGGTTTGCCCGACGACGAGAAATCCCAGCGCCAGCGCGACGAATATAAACATTGGCATCAACGCAATGCCAGCGCGGTTGATTTCATGCCGGATGCGCGGGTGCATTACGCTGTGCGCCACGCTGGATTTTTTCAGTATGACGCCGAGCGTGATCAGCGCAAACGCGCCGAGTCCCTGGATCGTCAGCAGGAGCAGGAACAGCTTTCGCCCGAGAAGATCCATGTAGGATCGTGGCAACGGCGCGCGACGGAACACCAGCGTATTCGTCAACTCAAATGCTTTTGCCAGATTTTCGCGCACGAAAGCAGCGTAGCACATCGTCATCCGGTCAAAAAAGTTTTTCCTTCCAACATTGCAATTTTACCTCCAATTCAGACGGCGTCTTTCATTAACACCCGGTTTCAACCGGGTGATTGTATCGCCTGAACGTAAAAAACCGTTTCAACGGTTTTCAGTTCGCGCGAATTTGAAAACCGCTGAAGCGGTTATTTTCGCCTTGCGCTTTCCACCCGGTTGAAACCGGGTGTTAATGAAAAAAGTTTCAATCGGGGTGGTGGTGGATAAACTTTCCGCGTGACACTCACCGCCGCCAAAAAACGCCACGCGCAACTCGCCGACGAAATCCGCCGGCATGACCGCACCTATTACGTCGAAGGCCGGCAGCTCATCACCGACCGCGAATACGACCAGCTTTTCAAGGAGCTTCAAGACTTGGAGAAAAATTTCCCCGACCTCGTCACGCCGGAATCGCCCACGGAACGCGTCGGCGGCACGCCCAGCGAAAAATTTTCCCGCGTCAAACATCTCGTGCCGATGCTTTCGCTCGACAAGGTTTCGGCCAACGACCATCCGACGAAGGACGAAGAACCTGACCGCGATAAGCGCAATCGCGCGCAGGACGAAAATACTTTGGCTGAACTTCGTGCCTTCGACGCCACCATCCGCAAACACCTTGGCCGTGACAAAATTCAATACATCATCGAGCCGAAGGTGGACGGCGTTTCCATCAGTGTTCACTATCGCGACGGCAAGCTCGCACTCGGCGTCACACGCGGCGACGGGACGGAAGGCGATGACATCACGACCAATCTCAAAACCGTTCGCGGCATTCCGCTGGAGTTGAATTTGAAGAATCCCCCTGCTCTG
>DMQW01000483.1:504-1085 GCA_003455565.1 Limisphaerales bacterium | reverse complement strand
GCCCGCAACGCCACCGCCGGCACGCTCAAGCAGCTCGACCCGCGCCTCGTCGCGCAACGTCCCATCCGCGCCGTGTTTTACGCCACTGGCGCGGTGGATGGCATTAAATTCAAGAAGCATTCCGAAATGCTCGAAGCGCTCGCGCGATTCGGCTTGCCCACGCAAAAACTCTGGTGGGTCTGCGACGGCATCGAGGAGGTTCTGAAAATTTACGCGAACAAAGTCGTCGCGCATTACGACGAAGACCGTGACCTGCGCCGCCAGTTGCCTTATGAGATTGACGGCATCGTGCTCAAGGTCAACACGCTCGCCGACTGGCCGCGCATTCCCGGACGCAGCCGCGCGCCCGGCTATGCCATCGTCCACAAGCCCGTGCCGTGGATCACGCCCGCTGAAACCGTGCTCAAGGCCATCACCGTGCAAGTTGGGCGCACCGGCGTGCTGACGCCGGTGGCGGAACTCGAACCCGTCTTCGTGCAAGGCTCGACGATTGCGCGCGCCACGCTGCACAACGAGGACGAGGTGGCGCGCAAGAACGTCCGGCCTCACGACCACGTCATCATCCAGCGCGCCGGCGACGT
>DMQW01000483.1:0-249 GCA_003455565.1 Limisphaerales bacterium | reverse complement strand
GACATCCGCATCGGCGACACCGTGGTCATCCGCAAGGCCGGCATGGTCATCCCGGAAATTTTCGAGGTGGTGAAAACCAGGCGTCCTCCCGGCGCGCGGGAATTTGATCTGTTCAAGCACGTCGGCGGCAAATGCCCCGCGTGCGGCGGGCCGATTGCGAAAGATAAAATCAAAACTGCGCGTAATTCCGAAAGCCCCCTCACCCCGTCCCTCTCCCCCGTTGGGGGAGAGGGTGGCCGAAGGCCGGGT
>DMQW01000387.1 GCA_003455565.1 Limisphaerales bacterium | reverse complement strand
AGCAAAATCGTGGCTTGTTTAGTCTCTAAAACGAACTGGATGGCCGGTTCGAACCGATTCCGGCGGTTGGGTTCAAACGCCTCCAATTTGCCTCTCAATTCCCTCTTCCGATTGGCCAGAATATGTGTTTTGGAAACATATTCTGGTTCGCTGATTTGCTCGTTTAGACGCCTATCGAGCAATCAGTTAATCTGCTTCTCACACGTCGCTCACCACGACTTGCGGCAGCTCTTTGCGACGCGTGGCATCAAGTCCGGGGCGTTGACATTCCAACGGCGACCCGTCTGCCGGCAAATCCGGTTCTCCAGTGGTTGTGAGATGGTTTCATTCAACGCCGGCATCACCGACGGCAGCGGGTCACCTGCAACTTCGGCACCGGTCACTCAAGCTTGATGCCGACAGGCAAGAGAACCAGTTATTCCGCCGGGATCGTGAACGGGATGGCTGGCAACGTAGCCACGGCTCCACGGCGCGGCTGGTTGCCGAATTTCTTCTGCGGGGTCGCCGGCCCCTGATTTTTCGGCACGATGTCGCAAATCAGATTTCCCGTGGCACCGGCCTTCATTTTTTCAGCGTCGCAGGCGAACACCAGTTCCAAGCCGGCGGGAATTGCCGAAACCGTCGTTAGTGAAATCCCCTCCGGCGCGTTGTTCAGTTCCAGCTTGAACCGCTCGGAAAAATTTCCCGGTGGCGCGCTCACCCGCACGCGGGCCGTGCCGCCCGGTGGAATTTTCACCGGCGTCGCGCTGATGATTTTGAACGCGTCGCGCATGAACAACCGCTGCTGTCCAGCCACCGCGACGGCCAGTTCCTTCGACGGCACGAGATGCCAGTAAATGAACGCCTGCATCATGTCCTCGGACGGCACGGCGGCGTGCGTAACCAGTTTTCCGGCGATCAGCGAATGGCCTTCGATGGCAATGACCGTGGGTTTTTCAGACGATTGCGGCGGCGCTTTCAAGGTGAACTGCGCCTTGTCCTGATTTTCCGCAATGCGCGCAGCACTCAATGAAAATCCCGCCGGCGCGTCTTTCAATTCTAGATTAATCGCGTTGGTGAACCCGTCGCGGCGCAGCGCAAAAATTGTCACCGGCGCGCTCATGCCGGCACGCAGGCTGATGCTCGACGGCACGGCGCGCAGCGCAAAATCCGGCTGTGGTTCGCTGATGCGCAAACGATAGGCGAACTCCGGCCCGCCCTGCCCTTGCGTGTCGGAAAGATGAACAAAATAAATTCCGTCGGCAGGCAGCGTGGCCGTGAGATATGAATCGGCGTGGTGCGTGTTCAGGCCGGAACCTTTGTCCTCAAAATCGTCGTTGAACGCGAGTTGTTTTCCGTCCGCATCGGTCAGCCGCAAAAAAGAATCCAGCGGCGAATCCAGCCGGCGCGCGAAAACTTCCGCGACAATCTGCTGTCCGGCATGGCCATCAAACTTGAACACGTCGCGTTCGCCCGGCTGGCCAATGCGTCCGTTAATAATGATAGGCAGCGTCACGGCCTGCGCGGTTTCAACGGAATCATTCGGCTCGCGCTCGAAGCATTCCGGCAGGTTGTTCACGGCGAACGGAACGGTGTTGAAAAATTTTCCGTTCAGCGAAGTGATCCCCGGTTCGGCGTTCGTATTGCCGGACGAAAATGTTTTTTCCGGCAGATTCCAGCCGGTCAGCGCAACGGAAGTTTTTTCTCCAGCCTTGCCGCCGAGCGGAAAAATGCCGGTAACGAACGGCAGTTCACCGATGGCCAGGCGATAGACGAAATCCTCGCGCCCGCGAAAAATCGAGTCGTGAATTTCCACGGTGTATTCGCCGTCGCGCGGCACTTCAAAATGGATGACCGGGTCGGGCCGGAAATGGAAGCGTTCGCCGCTCGCAAGTTCTTTTCCCTTGGCGTCATAAATCGTCAGCACCGACTCGAACCAGCCCGGCACGGCGTCGGCGAGATACGGGATGAGCTGCCGCGCGCTCGCGGCGATGATGATCTGCTGGCCGCGCGTCGCCAGAAACCGGTAGCGGTCCACGCCGCCGGGCATGATCTGGCCGTTGACGACGGCAGGCAGCGAAACGTGCGTTTCATATTTCGGCGTGCCGACGGGCGCGGGCCGTCCGCCCATTTTTTCAATGTATTTGTCGAGGTCGGGATTCGCGGGCTTGGCGGCGAGCTTGGAAATTTCCGGCAGCGTGCCGACGCAGAAACGGAGCGGATTGGAAAGCGCGTTCGGCGTGGCAAGGCGGATTTCGCGCTCTTCAGGTGCGGCGTTGGCGGCGATGGAAACCTTGATAATCACCGTGTCAATCATTGCCGGATTGGCCGTGCGATTCGGCGGATTCTTGAGGATTTTCTCACGGATTTGCTGGCGTTCCACCGCGTCCGCCGCCGTCCAGACGTTCGTGCCGGCGTTGCCCTTGCGCGTGGCCTGGAATTTTTCCTGCAACACTTTCAAGCGGTCGCGCAGGTCGTTGAAATCTTTCTGGTTCATCGGACGATTATGATCCAGCACTGTCG
>DMQW01000306.1 GCA_003455565.1 Limisphaerales bacterium | reverse complement strand
GGTTCAGTGATGATTTGAAACCCGGCGGACGGGAACAGTCGAAAGCGGTTAGTATTGAACAGCCAATCATCAAATGAGCACAAAACTGTTTGTCGGAAATCTTTCCTTCAACACCACTGAAAATGACCTGCAGTCGGCGTTTGCCGCCCACGGCACGGTCGTCGAAGCCAACCTAATGATGGATCGGATGACGAGCCGCTCACGCGGTTTCGCCTTCGTTACCATGTCCACCCCTGAAGAAGCCCAGAAGGCGATTGAAGCCTTGAATGGCGCCCAATTGGACAACCGCGCGTTGACGGTCAACGTCGCGCGTCCGAAAGAAGAACGTCCCCGTGGCGATCGCCCTGGCGGCGGCGACCGGGGTCCGCGTCGTGAATACGGCGGTGGCGGTGGCGGCGGTGGTGGCCGTGAACGTTATTAATTTTCGGAATTAACACGGGCTTGGGCGGCGTCTTTGAAAAATGTCGCCCAAGTCTTTTTGCTAGAAAAATTCAATGGAAGAACACATTGAAGTTGAGGGTAAGATTTTGACGGTTCTGGTCGGGACGATGTTTCGTGTTGAACTCGACAACAAACATCAGGTGCTGGCGACCATTTCCGGCAAGATGCGCAAACGCTTTGTGCGCCTGACGGCCGGCGACCAGGTCAAGATGGAGATGTCGCCTTATGACTTAAACAAGGCGCGCATCGTCTAGCGCATCGGCTAATTTTTTGGTTGAAGGTTTGCTCGCAGGTTGGCGACCTCGACTTTCAACCTGCAACTTTTAACTTTTAACATGACTTCCGCCATCATTGTCGCCGCCGGCAAAGGCACGCGCTTGGGTGCCAACGTGGACAAGCTTTGGCTCGAAGTCGCCGGTCGTCCCGTGCTCGCGCATACCTGGCAAAAATTCAACGACGCGCCGTGCATCCACGAAATCATCCTGGTCGTGCGCGACGGGATGCAGGCACACTTCACGGAACTCGCGGAGAAATTCCAATTTCAAAAAACTTTCCGGCTCGTCATTGGTGGCGCGGAACGGCAGGACTCGGTCTGGAATGGTCTCGCCGCGCTTTCGCCGGAAACGGAAATCGTCGCCATCCAGGACGCCGCGCGACCTTGCACGACGGCGGAGTTGATTGCCGCCACGGTTGCAGCGGCGCGCGAAACCGGCGCGGCGGTCGCGGCGCAGCCGGTGACGGATACGATCAAGGAGACCGCCGACGACAAAATTATTTCCCGCACGGTGGACCGCTCAAAACTCTGGTCGGTGCAGACGCCGCAGACGTTTCGCGTGGAAGTCATCCGCCGCGCGATTTCGGCCGCCCGCGAAAAAAATCTGGTGCTCACCGATGACACGGCGGCGTGCGAATTGATCGGCCAGCCGGTGCGGCTGGTAAAAAGTGCGACGCCCAATCCCAAGGTCACGGTGCCGGCGGACCTGCCGTTCATCGAAAATTTACTACGGTCATGATGGTGAAGTTCAGATGTTTGGTTGTGTCCTGATCTTAATCCTGCTCTTAATCGTAATCGGGCAAGAAATGAGATTATGACGTTACGATGACGATTAAGAGTATGCGTGTTTTCAAAATCGTTGTGCCGGTGTTTACTTTCATTAGCACCGGGCTTCAGCCCGGTGATTCGCGAACGCACGTCTGTTTCAGCCGCTTCAGCGGCTTTGGGCAAGCCGGGAAAGCCGTTAAAACGGCTGTGGCTGACGCGGCCAAACCACACCGGGCTGAAGCCCGGTGCTAATAAAATCGCGGTTTTGAAATCAAATGTCATTTTGAAAACACGCCCTAGGAAACTACCAAAGGCTTTGTGCCTTTGTGCCTTTGTGGTAAGTTTTGCGCGATGAAGCGACGTTTTATTTTTGGTCTGGTGGTGGTGGCCCTGCTGCTGAACCTGGCGGTGGGTGCCAAGATTTATTTGAGCGCGGCCCAGGCGTCGAACAATGACGACAGCGCGCAGCAGAACCTGGAGGTTTTCACGGATGCGATGCAGAAGATCCGCAGCGAATATGTGGACGGCAAGGATTTGAAGTATCAGCAGCTCGTTTATGCCGCGCTTAAGGGCATGGTCGGCAAGCTCGACCCGCACAGCGAATTTCTCGACGAGACCTCGTTCCAGCAGTTGCAGGATGACACGGAAGGCCAGTTCGGCGGCCTCGGCCTGGTCGTGGCGATGAAGGATGGTTACGTCATCGTTGTCGCGCCGATGGAGGATGCGCCGGGGTTTCGCGCGGGCATTTTGACGGGCGACCGCATCGTCCGGGTCGAGGGCAAAAGTGTGGAGAAGCTGCCGCTCACCGAGGTCGTCAAACAACTGCGCGGCGAACCCGGCTCGGCGGTCACGCTCGCGGTCGAACGTCCGTCCACCGGCGTGACGAAAAATTACACGCTGCTGCGCGCCGTGATTCAAATGATCATGGTCAAGGACATCAATGGTAAAAAGGAATTTCCGCTGGACGAAAATAAAATTGGCTACCTCCGCATCACGCAGTTCGCCGAGAAGACGGCCGATGAACTGGAGTCCGCGTTGGGCAAGCTCAAGCGCCAGGGCATGAAGGGACTCATCATTGACCTGCGCTGGAATCCGGGCGGTTTGCTGGAACAGGCCGTGGCGGTCTGCCAGAAATTTCTGCCGCGCGGCCAGCTCGTGGTTTCCACCGAAGGCCGGCGGCTGTTGGAAAAATACTTTGCGAAAGGCGACGGCGATGAATTGAAAAATGTTCCCATCGTCGTCCTCGTCAATCTCAACAGCGCGAGTGCGGCGGAGATTGTCACCGGCTGCCTGCAGGATCTGCATCGCGCGGTGATCCTCGGCGAAAAAACTTTTGGCAAAGGCTCCGTGCAGACGATTTTTCCGCTCGAAGACGGTTCCGCGCTCAAGCTCACGGTGGCGAAGTATTATACGCCGAGCCACAAAGTGATCCATCAACACGGCATCACGCCAGACATTCTCGTGCCGGTGAGCGACGAGGAGGAAGCGGCGGTTTTGCTCAAACGCGCACCCGGTGCCGTCGAGTCGCTCCCGGAAAAAGACCGCGTCCGCGTTTCGGAAATCCGCGATGAGCAGGCCGACCGCGCCGAGGACTTGCTCAAAGGTCTCATTATTTATGACACCCTCAACGGCGTGCCGAAGCCGGAGAAAGTCGCGGCGAAGTGAATTTTGAATTGCGAATTTCAAATCTCGAATGAGCGCGCGGTTACAACCGGATGATTCATTGTTCGCCATTCTGAATTCGTCATTTCCATGACCTTGCTCGCCCTCGAAACTTCCTGCGACGAAACCAGCGCCGCCGTGGTGCGCGATGGGAAAATTCTGTCCAACGCCGTCTCCTCGCAGATTCAGCTTCACGCCGAATACGGCGGCGTCGTGCCGGAACTCGCCGCGCGCGAACATCTGAAAAATCTTCTGCCCGTCGCGCGAACCGCGTTGCGCGAGGCGAACGTGCTGGTGGAACAGCTCGATGCTGTCGCCGCAACGCAAGGGCCGGGTCTTCCCAACGCGTTGCTCGTCGGCCTCAAAGCCGCGCAGGCGATGGCGTTCGCGCTGAACAAACCTTTCGTTGGCGTCAATCATCACGAGGCGCATCTGTATTCGCCGTGGATTACCGGGAATCCGCCGCGCGCGGATTTTGCAAATTTTCAACCCAACCTTTCGCTCATCGTCAGCGGCGGCCACACGCTGCTGGTGCTGGTGGAATCGGAATTAAAACATTGCGTCCTCGGTGGCACGATTGACGACGCCGCCGGCGAATGTTTTGACAAGACCGGCAAGCTCATCGGCCTGCCGTATCCCGCCGGGCCGGAGATTGACCGGCTGGCGGAGCAGGGGAACGCGAAGGCTTTCAACTTCCCGCGCCCGCTGTTGCACGATGCTAGTGACGATTTCAGTTTCAGCGGACTGAAAACTTCCGTGCGTTATTTCATTCGCGACCATCCGGCGTTGCTCGACGACCCGCAAAAAGTCCGCGACCTATGCGCCAGTGTGCAGGCCGCCATTGTCGAAGTGCTCGTCACCAAAACCATCCGCGCCGCAAAACGCTGCGGCGTCCGCCATGTGACCGCGTCTGGCGGCGTGACCTGCAATCGCGCCTTGCGAAATGAACTTGCGCGGGCGTGCGAACGCAGCGGCTTCACCCTGCGCCTCGCGGAAAAACAACTTTGCACCGACAACGCCGCGATGATCGGCATTCTCGCGGAAAGAAAACTGCTCAATGGCTTGGTCACTGCGGAACTGGATTCCGAAATCAAACCAGGCTGGATGCTGGCCGACTGTGTGAACTGATTTTCAACGGAGCGCCGAGCACCGTCTCGGCTCGATGAAGCAGTCGCTCGCCGCTTGACCTTATTTCCATTCTTGCGCTCCGGCTGATTCATCTTAATCTTTTCGCCGCTAAAAATATGAACTATAAAATTTCTCATCGCGCCGCGTCGCTCGCACCGTCGCTTACTCTGGCCATTGATTCCAAGGCCAAGGCCATGAAAGCCGCCGGCGAGGATGTCGTCGGTTTCGGCGCCGGCGAACCGGATTTCGACACGCCGCAACATATCAAGGACGCCTGCGCCAAGGCGCTTGCCGCCGGGTTCACGAAATACACGCCGAGCAGCGGCATTCCTGAACTGCGCGAAGCCATCGCCGCAAAATTTCTGCGCGAGAACGGCCTGACTTACAAACCATCGCAAATCATCGTGAGCTGCGGCGGCAAACATTCCTGCTACAACGTCATCCTTACGACGTGCGAACCCGGCGATGAAGTCATCATCCCCGCGCCGTATTGGTTGAGCTACCCGGAAATGGTCAAGCTCGCAGGCGCGAAGCCGGTGATTTTGCCGACGACGGACAAAACGGAATTCAAGGTCACGTCGGAACAATTGCGCGCCGCCATCACGCCGAACACGCGGTTGTTCATTTTGAATTCGCCGAGCAACCCGACCGGCTCCGTCTACACGCCCGAAGAAGTGAAGGCGCTCGGCGACATCTGCGTCGAGAAAAACGTGCTCATCATGAGCGACGAAATTTACGAGCATCTGCTTTACGACGGCGCAAAAGTAAAGAGCGTCGCCAGTTTTTCGCCGGCGCATCAGGAACACACCATCATCGTTCACGGCCTCGCGAAGGCGTATTCGATGACCGGCTGGCGGATTGGTTTTCTCGCCGCGCCCGAACCGATTGCCAAGGCGATTGACGCCGTGCAAAGCCACAGCACGAGCAACCCGACTTCGTTCGCGCAAAAAGGCGGCGTCGCCGCGCTCAACGGCCCGCAGGATCATTTGCCAATCTGGCTCGCGGAATACGACAAACGTCGTCGCTACGCTCACGCAAAATTAAATTCCATTCCCGGCCTCACCTGCGTGAATGCGAAGGGCGCATTTTATCTGTTCCCGAACATTTCCCAGACCGGCCTCAAGTCGTCCGAGTTCTGCGCGAAATTGTTGGAGCAGGAAAAAGTCGCCGCTGTTCCCGGCATCGCGTTTGGCGCGGACGATTACTTCCGCTTGAGCTACGCCACCAGCATGGTCAACATCGAAAAAGGCCTGGTGCGCATTGATAAATTCGCCCGCAGCCTGGTGAAGTAAAAATTGGTGGCAACGGAAGTGCGTCCGCTCCAATCAATGCCCGGAGAAAACCGTTTTTTCCGCGCGCCGTGGAATGAGCATGAGCCGACGCACGTCCGCTTATGCTCATTCATTCCCGCACCGGCTGATGAGCGCGGTAGCGTTCCAGCAACTCCTGATTTTTCTGCAACAGCACCGGCTCGCCATTTTTTGTCGCGACCGCGCACGCCCGTTGCGCGGTCGCCCTCGCCGCGTCAAAATTTCCCGCCCC
>DMQW01000454.1 GCA_003455565.1 Limisphaerales bacterium | reverse complement strand
AGAGTAGATCGTCGGCAGCGTCAGATGTGTATAAGAGACAGACGAGAATTCGAGGATGCGCGCAATCATTTTGAAACTTCCTTTGTTGTCACGTTCACGAACGCAGGTAATCCGGTGAGTTGTTCAAGAGTTTGCGCCGCATCGAGAGCCTCCTTCTTCGTGTCGAGCATGGCGTCAATCGCTTCGAGGTATTGCTTCTGCAATTCGATGTAGGTGGCAATCGGCACTGCACCGAGACGATAATGCCGGTCGGCAAGTTCGGCGGCTTCGTGAAATTGTTGCACGGAGTCCGCGCGCCACTTGCTCATTTCGTCGAGCTTCACCTGCAAGGCCAGAGCGTTTTCCGTGACGCTCCGCTCCACTTCACGCTCGGTCAGCAACAAAGATGTCTGCGCCTGCTGCTCGCGCGCCTTCGCCGTTTCGATGTTGCCCGTGTTTCGATTCCACAGAGGCAGCGGGATTGAAACGCCAAGGCCAATCGTGCGCTCCGTGTCCGCCGCCTTGTCCTGCGTGATGAACGGCCCGACGGTGACGCCGGGAAACCGCTCGTTCTTCGCCAGCGAAATTTTGAATCCCTGCTGCTCCAATTCCACCTGCCGGATGCGAAGCTCAAAGGCATTGGTGCGCGCGGCGGCAAGCAGGTTCTCCAGCGGCGGCGCTTCGCTGAAATCCAGTTGTGCGCCGGTCACGCGCAACTTTGCATCCGGCAGTTGTCCGCGAAGCTGGTTCAATTCCAAGAGCGCGGTCTGCGCCGCAATGGTTGCCTCGCTCGCCTGACGCTGCAACGTGATCGTGCTGGCTTCGATGATGCGCGTTTCCAAAACCGGCGTGACGCCAGCGGGGTCGCGTTGCACCAGCACTTCCGTCAACGCCTGAAAGCGGTCGGCCACTTCGCGCGCCGCCGACAATTTTTCCTGGGCGATAAAAATGTTGTAGCCCAGCGTCCGCACCCGCGCCGCCAGCGCGAGTTTGAATTGCGCCAAGCCAAGCTCCGCCAGTTGAATGTCACGATTGGCGATGGCCTTCCGCAACGACAACCGCCCCGGATACTCAAACGTCTGGTTGACCGACACCGCCCACGCCGCCCCTTCGCCGAGCAACGCACCTGATGAATCGGTCGCGCGCTTCTGTCCGATCTCCGCGCTGACTTCCGGGTTCGCCCACGCGCCCGCTGACTTTCGCCCGCCTTTCGCCGCCGCGATTTCCGCGCGATAAAAATTCAGTTCGGGATTGTTCGCCATCGCCTCGTTCACCAAATCATCGAGCAACACCTGATTGGTGACGGCTGGTGAGTTGGTAGCAGCGGACACCACATCCGCCGCTTTCAAGGGAACAACTGCGGCGACGGCACAAGCCGCCGCCAAAAAGGATAATTTCAAAAAATTCTGCTTCATAAAAATTGAGTTCAAAACGGACAACACCACAACACACAAGACACCACGGCGCGAAATCACGCCAAACGATTGGGAGACAAGCCCTCGGACGAGGACTCGTTTATGAAACGAATGAAGGAGCGCGCGGCGCGGCGGCGGCACGATTGGAAATATGCCAGCTTGCGAGGAGTCCGGGCGGGGAGTAAATCAATTCACCAGCACGAGCATCGGGCAACGGAATTTCCAGACAGACGGAAAGCATGACGAGCGGAAGGCCAACCAGAAGCGGAAGGGGAACAACACTTTTTTCCGAAATGTATCCGCCGGACTTGACCCAACTGCAAACGCAGTGGCCGTCTTGAGCAGGCGTTTGGTTGGACTTGTCGCCTGCTTCGTTGCAACACGCTGACGTTTCGGAGTGGGTGAGCAGTTCTATCTGGCAATTGATTGTGCAGGACGCCCAAAGCGTCAGCACAACCAGCGAGACAATTGTTTTGAACCGGTTCACGCGCAATAGGAATAACAACGATGCAGGTATGTCACAACTAAATCTTCCGCAAACTCGCGCACGAGGATTTCCAGATTTGCCTTAACGATTCGCGGGCGGTAAGATTTTTGCCATGTCTGCCATTTTGAAAGCCGAAGAATTTATTGCCATTGAAGCTGCCGTCAAGGCCAGCACCGCGCCTTAATTTCGTT
This sequence comes from Limisphaerales bacterium, assembly GCA_003455565.1. Classification (GTDB taxonomy): domain Bacteria; phylum Verrucomicrobiota; class Verrucomicrobiia; order Limisphaerales; family UBA11358; genus UBA11358. Next base: position 3,729 of record DMQW01000454.1, on the reverse strand, counting down.
GGGAATCTCCAGTTGTCTTCGTTGTGCTACCGCCGTCCAATCGCATATGCTGCGGGCGATGATTCAACCTGTTCATGAGGTCGCGGCGGAAGTCATCCGCAAAACCGGCAAGGACAAGCCGGCGGACGTTGCGTTGTGCGAAGGGATCAAGTTTGTATGTGAACCATGAATCATGGCTTTTGGCATTTACCAATTTTACAGTTTTTTCCAACCGGGGTTCCGGCGGCAGCGCACCGAGTTGTTTATCAGGCTCTTCAAACCGGATGCGATGACGCGCATTTTGGATGTCGGCGGATTCCCGTCGGACTGGGAAGGTGTGGTGCCGATTGAATCGCCCATCACTCTGGTAAATCTGGAGCGGAAGCCGGTCGAAAAGCCATGGCCAAAAAGATATGTGGAGGAGATTGGTGATGGTTGCGCGCTACGATATGCGGACAAAAGTTTCGACATCGCCTACAGCAACAGCGTCATCGAGCATCTGCACACGTTTGAAAATCAAAAGCGCTTTGCCGCTGAAATCCGCCGGGTGGGAAAACAGGTGTTTGTGCAGACGCCCAATCGCTGGTTTCCCATCGAACCGCATTTCGTCACGGGATTCATTCATTTTTTCCCGGCGGGCCTCCCCAGGAAGTTGTTGCCGGTCTTTTCGTTTCGCGGACTGTGCCGCAGCGGGGATAATATTAATCTCAAAAAACTGGCGGCGGAATTGCGTCTGTTAAGTTTTCGCGAGGTGAAGGAACTGTTTCCTGATTGCGAGATTCACCGTGAAAAATGGTTTGGCCTCACCAAAAGTTTCATCGCGGTTCGCCGTGATTCTTAAGGCGAGTTTGCAGATGCTTGCAAAATCTTTCCGTGCATCCGCCTGATGTCCGCGTTGTGCCGCCGCCGCCCAATCGCGTATGCTGCGGGCTGTGATTCACAATGTTCACGAGATCGCGGCGGAAGTGATCCGCAAAACCGGCCGGGACAAACCGGCGGACGCCGCATTGCGCGAAGTGCTTAAACAGCATCGCGAACTGGCGCCATTCGACGCGACCGAGATCGCCAAGACCGTTTTTATTTATTATCGCTGGCACGTCTGGTTGCGCGAGGAGCGAGGTGTGGAATCGAAGATGTGGCTTGCGCTGCGATTGGACGAACGGTTTCGCGCGAATGAATCGAACGTGCCGCTGGCCGAACTGCGCGCCAAGGCCGTGCCAGCATGGACGGCGGGATCCATGGAGGTGAACGATGACTGGCTGCGCTCATTGCAGCGGCAACCGAAACTTTGGTTGCGCGCCAAGCACGGTCAGGCGGAGGCGCTGGCGGGAAAATTATTCGCGGCGGACGTCAGCCCGTTGTTGCCGGACGCCTTGGTTTTCGATGGCGAAGCGGATCTGTTCAAGTCGCCGGAATTTCACGCGGGCGAATTTGAGATTCAGGATATCGCGTCGCAGATGGTGGGATTGCTGTGCGATCCGCAGCCGGGCGAAACGTGGTGGGACACTTGTGCGGGCGAGGGCGGAAAGACGTTGCACCTGTCCGATTTGATGCAGAACAAAGGGCTGCTCTGGGCGAGCGACCGCGCGGAATGGCGGTTGCAAAAACTCAAGCGACGCACGGGCCGGGCGAAAGTTTTCAATTATCGCTCGGTGTTCTGGGACGGCGGCGCGAAGCTGCCGACGAAGACGAAATTCGACGGCGTGCTCGTGGACGCGCCGTGCAGCGGCGTGGGAACGTGGCAGCGCAATCCGCAGGCGCGCTGGACCACGACGGTGGACGACGTGCGCGAGCTTTCGGAAATCCAGCGGAACTTGCTGGCCAATGTCGCGCCGGGCGTGAAGCCGGGCGGAAAATTGATCTTCTCCGTCTGCACGTTGACGCGGGCGGAGACGACGGAAGTCATGAAAGCATTCAATGCGAGCCAGCCCGATTTTGACCCGTTAATTTTTCCTGAAATTAAATTAAATGACCGAACAGTTGCGGGCGCATCATCGGTGGCCATCTGGCCGCAGGACTTGGGGGGGAACGGTATGTTCATCGCCGGCTGGCGGCGAAAGAAAGTTTAGTCGCTGTTGCCGGAACGCCGAGCACCGCCTCGGCTCGGATTAGAAAACAGAAACTTGCCGAGACGGTGCTCGGCGTTCCAATTACCGGCTGGCGGACGTTTCCAAAATCTTTCCAAGTATGTGCGCCATGTCCTCGTTGTGCTGGCGCGAGGCCAAGCCAAAGGCGTGAATGATGTCGAGGAGGAACGCGGCGTTTTCACGGGTGAAGTCGTAGTAAACCGTCTCCTTGGATTTGGCCGGGCCAGCTTTACGCGGCAAGCCATCCGGTGTCAGCACTTCATCCAGCGGCAAACACACATAAACCATCGCCTGATAACCGACGGCGTGCTGTTTCTGTTTGAGCTGGATTTGCACCCAGCCGTGCGGCGTGGTTTTGGTGAACTGCGGCAACCGCTGGACCGTGCTTTGAAATCCGTCCGTCATTGTGTTGGTTGCAGTTTCAACCTGCACAGGCTGGCTTTCCTCAAACTCGGTCGGCCGGATTTTCTTCAACGCTTCAATTTCACGGACGAGGTCGTTGGTGGAAAGCAAACCGATCCGCACGGCTTCAAAAATAATTTTGGAAAGCTCGTGGCCGTATTTCGTCTCGCCGTTGCGCAGGAATTTAATTTCAGGAACGACACTGGGGCTGTTCGTATTCGGAATGTCGTAGCCAATCTGCCATTCGAGGTAATGTTTTTTGCCCAGTATCGTTTTGCTCGGTGCGACGGGCAGGCCGAAACCATCCGATGATTTTTCTTTCACGCGAACTTTGCCGGTTACATCGGTGAGCGGCAGGCGGACGCGCACGGCGTTGGTCAGCGTTTCGATGCGGACTTGTTTGTATTCCGCGTCGGCGCAAAACGTGCGAAACGTCAGGCAAATCAAGGCGAACAAGATTATAGAAAGTCGGCCTGCCCTCACCCTGACCCTCTCCCATCCGATGGGAGAGGGGACAGCAATTGGCCGATTTCTAATTTGCGAATGACCGTCCGGCAAATCCAGCCATAGGTTTTCGTCAGAGACGGCGAATGATTCTCCCTCTCCCGTCAGACGGGAGAGGGCCGGGGTGAGGGATTCAATTTTCAAACCATTTTTCATTGAGCGTGAAACTGACCTGAACAAACACGTTTTTAATTTTCCGGCTTCACGATGGAAACGACCAGCGCGTCCGGCTTGAGATACTTTTGCGCGGCGGCCTTGGCTTGTTCGAGCGTGACGGCTTCGTATTTGGCGTCGTCGAGTTCGGCGTGTTGCCAGCCCAGACCGTAAAGTTCGTCGAGCGCGCTGGTGGCCGCGAGGTTGCCGAGGTCCTGCCGTGAGATTTTTTTTTGGCCGATGATTTTCGCCTTCGCGCGTTTCAATTCCTCGGCAGTCAAACCTTCCGTGCGCAAGAGTTCGGCTTCCTTGAGCAATTCCGTTTCGACCTGCGCGGCCTTCGCCGGTTCCGTGCCGGTGTAAAACGCGAAGTAACCGGGCGCGAGTCCGACGAAATTCTGCGCGCCGACGTAGTAAGCCAGTCCAAGCTGTTCGCGAATCCGCAGGAACAATCGCGAGCCGAGGTCGCTGCAACATTCCTGCAAAATATCCAGCGCGTAACGGTCGTCGCTGTGCATCGTCGTGCCCGGAAAACCGATGACGAGCACGGACTGCTTCTTGTCGCGGGTTTCAATCACTCGGTTGGATGTTGGATGTTGGATGT
>DMQW01000297.1 GCA_003455565.1 Limisphaerales bacterium | reverse complement strand
GTGTTCTGTGCCAGGACTGACCCGGACAAAAGGGAGGCAGTTGGAGTGGCAACGCTTTGATTGCGGTTGCTCTGATTGTGCATTGAAATTGGGATCGCCTGCACATTTCCGGCCAGACCCACAAAAAGTGCGGATGCCCCGGTAATTGCCAAACCTGTAAAATTGATTTTTTTTCTCATGGCCAGACAATGCACCCGGCAGCGAAGCGATGCTATGGGGTGTTATCCCCACAGGAGACTTTGTGAATCCAGCCCGGCACAGTTCCATCAATCGTCCTGCATTGACCGGCAGACCTTCTGCCAATGCGTTCGTTCGAGGTCATCATGCCGGAAGCCAATCGTCCAAGCTCTCGCCTTCAGCCAAAGCGGCATGGGGTGGCCTTGGTTCAGAGAGATTCGATTTACATTCCCGGCGACCCCGACGTCGGCGCGCCTAAGGTCGCCCGTTTCGGCTTTGAGCGAAGGAGCTTCAAAGAAGATGTTCATATCTTTGCTCTTGGGTTGAAGGCTTCAAGAAATTACCTGGCGTTGTTATCCGCAAAACTCAATCAAGTGCGCCTTGATGACGAGCCGCACAATCTCTCTGGCCTTGCGTTCGCCGCCGCCATCATAAACGTGTGCGATTAACTCACCGAACGTCAGGGGTTTCTTTCTGCAATTGGTTTTCATGGCCTTAACTATAGGCTTGGAAACCGCGCGGATGCTATGGGGTGTTACCCCCCATCGGTGATTTTTGTGAAGCCAAATATTTACTGCGCGGTGGCCGGTTGCGGCACGCCCGGTTCATCCAGCACTTCCCGCACTTTGCGGGCCAGCGCGGACGGCGTGAACGGTTTTTGCAGAAACGCCGCGCCGGGGTTCAACCCGCCTTGCTGGACGATGGTGTTCTCGGTGTAGCCGGAGGTGAAAAGAATCCGCGTGTGCGGAGACAACGCCTGCACGCGGTCAGCCAGTTCCTTGCCGCTCATGTGCGGCATGACGACATCGGTGAACAGCAAATCAATGTGGCCGCTGCCGCGCTGTTGTTTCAGGCGCAAGGCTTCGACACCGTTGGCCGCCGCCAAAACCGTGTAACCCAGTCGTCTTAATAAGGTCGCCGCCATCTCCCGCATGGCGGGATCGTCCTCCACCAGCAGAATGGTTTCCGTCCCGCGCGGTAAATCAGGCGAGGCAAGACGCTGAAGGGGAATCTTCGTCTGCGGTTCAACCGGCGGCAGATAAATTTTGAAGGTGGCACCCCGGGCAAGTTCGCTATAGACGCTGATATGACCGCCGCTTTGTTTGAGGATGCCGTAACAGGTGGACAATCCCAAACCCGTCCCCTGGCCAACGTCCTTGGTCGTAAAAAACGGCTCGAACACGCGCGCCTTTACTTCCTCGCTCATCCCCATGCCGGTGTCCGTGATCGCCAGCATCACGTAGTCGCCCGCCTTCAATTCTGGAAAACGGCTGACATACTCCTGATCCAGCGTGACGTTGGCGGTTTCGAGCGTGAGTTGGCCGCCGTTGGGCATGGCATCGCGCGCGTTCATGGCCAGGTTCATGATGACCTGTTCAAGCTGTCCGGCGTCCGCCTTCACCGCTTTAAGTCCGGCGGCGGGAGCAAGGCGCACGTCCGCGCCCGGGCCCAGCAAATGGCGCAAGGCGCTTTCCAGGCCGGCGAGGACGGCGTTCAGATCGAGAACTTCCGGTTGGAGAAATTGCTTGCGGCCATACGCCAGCAGTTGCCGGGTCAGCACGGCGGCGCGCTCGGCGGCCGAGCGGATTTCAGTCGCGTTTTCGGCCAGCGGACTCCCGGCGGGAAGGTCTTCCAGCAGCAATTCGCTCTGGCAGATGATCGCCGTCAGGATGCTGTTGAACTCGTGCGCCACCCCGCCCGCCAGCTTGCCGACCGTTTCCATTTTCTGGGACTGAAATAATTGTTCTTCCATGCGTTTGCGCGCGGTGATGTCCCGCGAGATTCCCATGGTGCCGATGACGTTGCCCGCCTGATCACGCCAGGCCATTTTTGAAGTCAATGCCCAACTGACCCGGCCGTCGCGGTGGGTTTCTTTTTCTTCCAGATTAAAGATCGGTTTGCCGGTGCGGATGATTTCCTGCTCGGCCTCGAAGGCGGGGCGCGCATGTTCCTCGGAAAAGAAATCAAAATCGGTTTTGCCCTTCAGTTCAGCGGGCTGGGTCAGATGGAAAATTTCCAGACACTGTTGGCTGAACCGAACAAAGCGGGACTGTAGATCCTTGAAGTAAATTTTATCGGTCGTGTTCTGCAGCAGCGCCTCCAGCAGCGCGCTGGTTTCCTTCAGGGCCGCCTCGGCCCGTTTGCGCCCGGTGATGTCAAACAATATTCCCTGCGAACCAATGATTTGTCCGGCCGCATCAAACACCGCCGATTTGACGGTGTGATAATAACTGTGCCGGCCATCCGCACCTTGATAATCATCCTCCACCACAATTTGCCGGCCCGTCTGCATGATCAATTCATGGTGGCTCATGCCCTGCGTCCCCAACCTTTCGGCCAGGGGACGCCGCGCTGTCATGCAGGCCACCAGTTCGACCGCCGTTTTGCCCAGAATTTGATCGGCGGACATTTCCATGACCTGACAGAACGGCACGTTGACGAAGACGTAACGGCCGGCCGCGTCTTTGCGGAAAATCCCGGCGGGCAGTTGCTCGACCAGCGAGAGGTAGAGCGCCTGCGACTCCCGCACCGCCACTTCCGCCCGTTTGCGCTCGGTGATGTCCACCACGGTGGTCAGTTCCTCAAAGCTGCCGTCGGGATTGTTCCGTCGCTGGTAGGAAAACACCACCCAGACGAGCCGGCCGTCCAGCGTGACGTAGCGTTTTTCCATTGAGAATTGATTGGCCTTCCCTTCATTAACCTGACGGCTCAATTCTGCCTGACGTAGCCGGTCATCGGGGTGACTAATGCGGAGGAAATTTTCCCGTATGTCGGCCTGTTCGCGAGTGAGGCCGCAAATATGCAGGTGGGCGTCGTTGATCAGGCGAGTCAGCGTCCCGTCCGGGCGATTCAGAACCAACGAGAGGCCCAGAGGCACGGAATCGAAGATGAACTTGAACCGCGCCTGCGATTCGCGCAACGCTTCCTCGGCTCTTTTGCGCTGCGTGATATCGAATTGGATTCCTTGAGTCCCGATAATTTTCCCATCGGCGGCGAAGACCGGTGCCTTGATGACCTGCAAATACTTCACCGTGCCGTCCGGCTGCGGGTAGAATTCCTCCTTTTCGATGGATTCGCCGGTGCGCATGATCAAGTCGTGTTCTTTATCGGCCTGCTCCGCCAACTCCCTGGGATTGATGGCCGCGGCGGTCTGCCCCACAATCTCGTCCGCCGTCCTGCCCTTGGATTTGCAGAACCGGGAATTTACAAAAATATACCGGCCTTCCGTGTCCTTTCGCCAGACATTGGCCGGCAGTTGTTCGACGAGCGAATGGTAAAGCCCCTGTGACTCGCGCAACGCTTCCTCGGCTTTTTTGCGTCCGAGATCCGCGTTGAAAAGTCTCTTGGCACTCCAGCAAACGAGGAAAGTGAAAACGAAGATGTTCCCCACGGCTTCCACGGCGTCGCCAAATGCCCCGTGGTAGATTCCCACCTGCTCGCCTTTCAGCGCGAGCCAGCCGAACACGGCCGGGACGATAATGGCCGCTGGCAAGAGCCGCCGCGCCATCGTTCCGCCCGCGCCGCTGTCCCCGGCAAGTATCGCCAGCAAACCCCCGTCCGTATGAGACAGGAGAAAGGCGAAGGCCAGCACTGAAAAGGTGATCGCGGTGGGCAGCGCCATCGGGATGAAAGCGCCGAGGCTGTAAAACGAATGGATGTCGTAGGCATAAGCCAGGACCGCCAAAAGCGATCCCAAGCCGACCAGGACGACGGAAAACTCCGCGCAAAAGCGGGCGGATCGATTTTTCACGTCCACAAACAGAAGCGCACTGCCCAGCAGCAGGAAACTAAACGCGGTATTTGGCGCCATGCGATTTGTGAATCGAAGATTGTCCGACAGTTGCGAGGCGAAGAGCCATTGATCAACATTGAGATCACAGTCGCACAAGATGTCGGCAAGTTTGGCCAGCCCGATGAGCGCGACCACGAGCGCACACAGACGCGCCGTCAAAATCCGGGCGCGCGATTTTTGATCGTTGCCCTGCGGCGACCAAAGAAAGAGCGCGAGCGAAGCGCCGGCGAGGATGAAGGCGGCGGCGGTGGCGGGATTCATCGCGACGAGACCGGGCGCGATGCGCTTGAGAAATTCCAGCCCGAAAAACCACCCGGCGAGCACGCCCGCGCCGACCACGACCGCCGCGAGAGCGGCAGCGAAGGCTGCCTTGCCAGTGTTCGTGCCCGTATTGATCATGATGATTTAAGAAAAAATTTGCTGAAAACACAGGCCGCCCGTCCTGAAAACCGTGTGGTCTCTTGAGTGAGCCGGTTGGGTTTCACGCGAGAACTGGCAGGCTCAATGCCTGCGCCGCCGAATTCTGGCAATGTATCAGTTTGAAATTCAGCACCGTTTTTTTCTCTTATTAATCGTCTTTAAATTGCCGACAAGAGCTGGAAACGGCTCACCATATTTTGCTTAATGCTGTGCCGACTCACATCTGTAAAATTCAAACTGATACCCTGCCGAATTCCTGTTCTGGATCAGGATCGAGGATTTCGCAACGGTGCAACGCTTTCAGCCGCTCTTCTTCAGCGGGTGGCAGTGGGCTTTCATGGAAATTCAATTCTGCTTTTCGATTCAACAATCCAGCAGCTCGCGCACTTTGCGGGCAAGCGTCGCTGGCGTGTAAGGCTTGGCCAGAAACTCAACGCCTGCGTCAAGCACGCCATGTTGAGCGATGGCGTCGTCCGTGTAACCCGATGTGAAGAGGATTTTGAGACCGGGATGAGTTGTTTTCAGCCACTCCGTCATCACTTTGCCGCCCATCAGCGGCATGATGACATCGGTGACCACCAAACGAATCGGGGATCCTTTATGTTCACGCACCGCGCGCAATCCCTCCTGGCCGTTGGAGGCGCACAGCACGGTGTAGCCTTGCGCTTCCAAAATGCTGCAAGCCAGATGCCGCACGGCTGGCTCATCTTCCACGACCAGCAAAGTTTCCGTCCCGCGCGGCAACGGCCCGGCTTGGATCGGTCTTGCTGCGACCTCCAGCGGCTGCTCGACGCGCGGAAAATAAGCCTTGAAGGTCGTGCCTTTGCCAACCTCACTGTGAACGCCGATGTGGCCGCCGGATTGTTGGACGATGGTCTGGCAGGTCGCCAGGCCCAAACCGGTGCCCTTGCCCAATGGCTTCGTCGTGAAAAACGGCTCAAACAAACGCGCTTTGACTTCGTCGGTCATGCCGGCTCCCGTGTCACTGACACTGAGCATCACGTAGTCGCCGGGAATTGCGCCCG
>DMQW01000228.1:9908-13311 GCA_003455565.1 Limisphaerales bacterium | reverse complement strand
GTTGCCGCGCACCGGCCCGTCGAGCCGTTGCAAATTGCAATTCACCACCCAGATGAGGTTGTCAAGATTTTCGCGCGCTGCGAGTGTGATCGCGCCGAGCGATTCGGGTTCGTCCGATTCGCCGTCGCCGAGGAACGCCCAGACCTTCGGCTCTTCCTTCCAGTTCACCAATCCGCGCGCTTGCAGGTAACGGTTGAACCGCGCCTGATACAGCGACATGATCGGGCCGAGGCCCATCGAGACCGTCGGAAACTGCCAGAAATCCGGCATCCAATACGGATGGGGATATGACGGCAGCCCGCCGCCCTCGGCCAGTTCCTGCCGGAAATTTTGCAGATGCTGCTCGTCCAGCCGGCCTTCGAGAAAAGCGCGCGCATACATTCCGGGCGCGGCGTGACCTTGGAAATAAACGAGGTCGCCCGGAAAATCTTCCGTGCGTCCGCGGAAAAAATGATTTTGCGCCACCTCGTAAAGCGTCGCCGACGACGCGAACGACCCGATGTGTCCGCCCACGTTCGTCGTGGAATTCGCCTTCACCACCATCGCCATCGCGTTCCAGCGGATGATGCTCTTGATACGGCGTTCGATGTCGCGGTCGCCGGGAAATGCCGCCTGCTGATCCGGCGGAATCGTGTTGACGTAAGGCGTGGTTGAACCCGCCGACGGGCGCGGCGTGGTGCGCAATTGTTCCGCGAGCTTTTCGAGCAGTTGCGCCGTGCGCTCCGGCCCCTGGCTTTGCAGCGACAGTTCAAAAACCGTCTGCAAAGACTGCGACCATTTGTCGCCGTTGCTGGCGGATGCGGCCGCGCCGCGCGAACCGTAAATTTCTTTTTTTGATGCTTTCACTGGGCTAAACTATTTTTGCGAACGCAAAGACAATATGCGAAACATTAAACCGATTTTATTCCCGCAACAACAGCGAAATTAAGCACCGATGAAGTGGTTCAACCTCAATCTCCCCTCGCCCTCCGAAAACCTCGCGGGCGACGAAGTTTTGCTGGATAATTGCGAAGCTGGCCACGGCGAAGAAACGTTGCTGTTCTGGGAACCGCGCGAAACTTTCGTCGTCGTCGGCTACGCGAACAAGGTCAGCACTGAAGTCAATGTCGCCGCGTGCGAGGCGAAACGAATCCCGATTTTTCGCCGCTGCTCCGGCGGCGGCACCGTCGTGCAGATGACGGACGGGCTCAACTACGCGTTGATTTTGCGCATCACCAAAGACGGCCCAACGCGAAACATCACATCCGCAAACCAGTTCATCATGGAGAAAAATCGCGCGGCGATTGAATCACTGGCAGATGAATTTAAAATTCAAAATTCAAAATTCAAAATTTCAGTCAGAGGCCACACCGACCTTTGCCTTGGCGATTTGAAATTTGCCGGCAACTCCCAGCGCCGCCGGAAAAATTTTCTCCTCTTTCACGGCACACTCCTGCTCGACTGCGATCTCTCACTCGTCAGCGAACTGCTTCAAATACCATCGCTGCAACCGGATTACCGCGCCAGCCGCTCACACGCCGAATTCGTGACCAACTTGAATCTGCCCGCCGAAAAAGTTAAAGCCGCGCTGGTCGCCGCCTGGAACGCGGATGAAGAATTAAAAAATCCGCCGCTGGAAGAAATTTCCAAACTCGCCCGTGAGAAATACTCGACGCGCGAATGGAATTTCAAATTCCCGTAGCGGCGTGTCGGCAGACCGCCGCTGACTTGCAAAATGGCGGCGCTCTGCCGAGACGCCGCTACAACCGCGCCGCCAACGCCGCGTGGCTCTTCGCAAAAATTTCCTTGTGCAGCGAATTGCCGTGCGAATCCATCGTCACCACGGCAGGGAAATTGACGATTTCAAATTCCCAGATCGCTTCCGGCGCGCCGAATTCTTTCATCATATAAACATTGCGCACCTTCTTGATGCAATCGGCCAGCACCTGCGCTGCGCCGCCGACCGCGTGCAGATACGCGCAGCCGTGTTCCTTGCACGCCGCGAGCGTGCGGTCGCCCATGCCGCCCTTGCCGATGACGCCGCGCAAACCACAGTCCCGAATGACCTGCCATTGATACGGCTCTTCGCGGATGGACGTGGTCGGGCCGGCGGCGGTGCATTTCCACGAGCCATCGGCCTGTTTCATCACCACCGGGCCGCAATGGTAAAGAATGCCGTCGCGCAGATTCACGCCCGGCGGCAGCTTGCCGCCATCATGCAAATACTTGTGAACCGCATCGCGCCCGGTGAACACGATGCCGGAAATCAACACCTCGTCGCCGACTTTCAGCGCACGGATTTTTTCTTCGGTGAAGGGGAAGGAGAGTTTAATCATAGCAAAAAATAATTATTTTTAGTTTATCGGCGATGGACAACTTTTCAACGCCCAATCAACATCGTTGAGAATCTGCTGCTCTTGAAGTTCGATCGAATGACCGCTCAAATAACGACGAAGCGTCTCCAGCACGCCTGCTTCCGGCGACCTGAACCAGCCAGCTTCAACCAACTTTGCAAGCTGCTTGTGCAGTTCGTCGGAACATTCAATGGTCAAAGTCTTCATAGCTCGTATTGAACAGCCTCAACGCTTCTTGCGCGGCGGTTCGTCCTTCAAAATTAAAGCCCCGGCCTGCTGCTCGCGATACAGCGCCTCGCGGTTTCGATGCACCTCGGCAATGATCGGATCGTGAACCCGATACGGCTTGCCATGGGGCGGCGGCGGTTCGGTGGCCTCGCGTGCGCGCAAGCGCGCCTGCAACTCCTCCGGCGAATTCACCACCGGCCCGGCATGCGGATGCTCCACCAGCCACGCGTCCATCTGATCGAGGAAACGTCGCGTGTCACCGTTCGCCTCCGCCGACAGCCGCTCTTTCACGGCTTCGAGTTCCTGAAGAATCGGTTCAGCCTTCATATTCAATTTCTCCCATCAATTGCAGCGGCCTGCAAACCATCGGCATCCGATACCCGCATTGCTCCGCCAACGGACGCAGCCGCAACCAAATCTGGGCATTGGCCAGATGTTTCAAATTCCAAGTCAGAAGATAATCCACCCGATGCGCCGTGGCGACGGCCAAATGCACCGCATCAGCCTTGGCTTTTGCCGGCATCGCACCGGCTGAAAGAAACGCTTCCGCCAGATCATCCACCGCCTGCGTGCGCCGCAGCACCGTCAACGTGCTCAAAGCGTCCAGCCGTTGCCGGCTTGCTTTCGGATCGCCCGCCGCCGCCTCGCGCAACACCTCTTCTGAAATCACGCACTCAAAAAACGGACGGCGCAACCGCCACCAATCTTTTGTCCAGACGTGCCACTGATGCGCCACCGTGCGCGCCGAAGGCCGCGCCACCAGATAACTCACCACGCTCGTCTCGATGTAAACTGATTCCATTTTTTAACTCCCGATTCCGCGCCCGGTGAACACGATGCCG
>DMQW01000228.1:9085-9705 GCA_003455565.1 Limisphaerales bacterium | reverse complement strand
CGTCGCCGACTTTCAGCGCGCGGATTTTTCCTTCGGTGAACGGAAATGAAAGTTTAATCATGGTTTGCTACAATATTAAATGGCGAGCCGTTCGGCCAAAGCATCCAAAACTTGATTCAATTCTGCTTCGGTGAGAACGCCCAGCCTGCGTTCCAACCTCACAGTCGGGACGCTCTGGATTTGCTGCAAATGAAACGCGCCGGGTTTCAAAAATGGTTTGGGAATGGAAAGTTCCCAGCGGTGGCCGCGCAAAGAAGTTGTGTGGAGCAGAACCGTGACGAGATCAAGTTCTTCATCCGCCGGATTGCTCGTGAGCAGCAAAGCGGGACGCACCTTGGCCGCCAGCCCGAAATCCACCTGCCAGACTTCACCGCTGCTGATGGCGCGCATCTTCCTCCTCCATTCGGTCGAGCATCATCGCGCCTTCCAGCGCGGCCTGGTCACAAAGCGCAATCTCCACATTTTCCGCCGCCAACTCGGACAACTTGCGCCGCACCGCGCGCCGTTCGGTCTCGGTCAACTTCGGCAACTCGCTCAAGATTTCAGTCGCGCTCATGCGAAGAATCTACCGTCAATGGAAGATGCTGGCAAGCCCTGCGCATCGCGCCCGGTGAACACGA
>DMQW01000228.1:4777-8831 GCA_003455565.1 Limisphaerales bacterium | reverse complement strand
CGACTTTCAGCGCGCGGATTTTTTCTTCGGAAAATGGGGATGAAAATTTAATCATAAAAGTTTATTCACCGTAAATTTCTCCCAAACTCAATTGCCTTCCTTCCGCAAGCAACTTAACTGCTTTGATAACAAGTTCAGCCCGCTTGCGAAGGAACATATCAAAATCGAGTTTTAATTTCTCATCCTTTGCAGCAGTTGATAATCCCTCATAACCGCCATTGGCTAATTCTTTGATTGGAATTAAGTGCGACTGGAGACGTTCACGCACAATTGATTCTGAAGTCCATTCATACCGGTCTTTCAGATATTGCAGTGGGTCTTTGCGTCCGATTGAAATGTTGGTTTTATCCTTAATCAGCGCACAGTTTAACGCGCGATAACTTTCAATCCCCGCCTCTTTCAGCAGCGCATCAGGATAAATGTGGTGATAGTGACGTTGCTCGACATTGTTCGCATCCAATCGCTCGCTGGTCGAGAAATCAAACGCTCCCAAACGGGAAGCCACAGCTAGAATAGCGCGTCCTCGTATCGTCGCGCGCTTCGGCCATTCCACCGACATCAATTCCTCGGCTTCCACCAAAGGATATTCAGCGAAAATCGGCACATCACCAGAGCCATATTTCGAGCCGTCAGTTTTGCTTCCACCAGAAAGAATGCCTTGCAGTCCGTTGAAATCTGAAAAGGCGTGCGTCGCAGCAGAATTCTCATAGCGATCTGTAAAGAATGCGTGCCAAAGATATTTCTTTAGCACTAACTCATCCCGCCCACGCTTGTCGCCAGAGTCTGGTATGTTTGCATACAACGCAGCGATGACCGCCAGCACCGCATTTGTCGGCAATCTTTTCTCATCAAAAATACCTTCACTTTTCAGGAAGCTAGCCATCCGATCCAAGCCACGTTCCATCGTATCCCAGTGCTGAATCATCTTGCGCCTGTCCATATCGCAAGCGCCCCGCTGGTTTGGCAATTGTCCCTGCAACAAGGCTGAGGTGGTCAGAATCAAGTCAGACAGTGGCGAGTAGCGACCAACTTCCGGATGCCGCTTGTCGAGTTCGTCTTGAAGATCATGCAGCGATTTGCCCATGACGCTCTCGACCTCGGCGACGACGATGTCATAGTGCGAAAGCGGTTTGCTGTTTGTGTTCATGTTGATGAACACATCCAACGCAACAGATTTCTCCGTCTTGGATGGTAGAGACAAGAATGGAAGGTTGTAATTAGCAACAACCGAGCGCAAATCTTTGATGCGGTCGCTGACCCGCTTCTTGAAATCGTAGAACTTTTTCAACTCTTCTTTACCGCCCTCTTGCGGCTCTCGTGGCGACGTAGCACGTTCAATCCAATCTTCAATGTCGTGCTGAATATCTTCGGGGCGCAACAGATGGGTCGGGATCATACCACGCCTCAAGGACTGTTCTGGGTCGTCACACCAAAGAGGATACTTGTCTCCGTTCTTTTTCAAATACCGCCCGCGCCAGTAAGCGGACATATCCTCGATTTCCTCTTTGCCTTTGTCGTCGTCAAATTCCTTGAGGTAGATGAAATAGGTTTCTAACTCGTAGTTGTTGTGAAAAATTCTCCACAACGCAGTGAGCCGTTGTTGGCCGTCAAGCAAATGTTCATGCACTCGGCCATTACCTTCGGGTGCGGTCGCCAAGAAACGGGAAATAAACTTTTCCTCATCCCCAACCTCCAAAATCAAAGTGATGCCCAGCGGAAGATTCCGAATAACTGCTTCAATCAGACTGCAAATCCGAGACCGATCCCAAGCCTCAAACCGCTGGAATCGAGGCAGCTTTATTTCCGCTCGGTTAATTTTTCCATACCAGTCGTTGAGAATTTGATTGCGTGCTTGCATGATGTTTTTCCAGCCGGTTAATAAAGCCACTTCCCAATTTTCCCCGCCGCAGCCAGCGTCACGCCCTGACGCCGATACGCCCAGCACATGTAGCTGATGCTCACGAAAAAGGACGCGGGCAGGCGGTTCGCCGCGCAAATCTTCACGCCCAGCAGCGTCGTCTTGCCGCCGAATCCCATCGGGCCGATGCCGAGTTCGTTCGCCGTCTTCAAAATGTCCTGCTCCAGCGCGTCGAGTTCGGGGATCGGATTGCGGTCGGGGATCAGCCGCAGGAATTGCGTCTTGCTCATCTCGTAGCTGGTCGCGCGGTCGCCGCCGATGCACACGCCGAGGATGCCCGGCCCGCAGCCTTTGCCCTGCGCCTGCAACACCGCATCAAGAATCACCTTGCGGCAACCGTCGAGGTCGCGGTTCGCGTTGAGCTTCTCGCTCGGCAATGAGTATTGCGCGCCGACATTTTCGCAGCCGCCGCCCTTGAGCACGACCCGCACGATCACTTCCGGCTCACGATGCTGATGAAAATGAAACACCGGCGCGCCCGGCCCGACGTTCGTGCCATCGTTCTTGCCGGTGAGCGAATCCACGGAGTTCTGGCGGAGGTAACCTTTCTTGGTCGCGAGCGTCACGGCTTCGCGCGCGGTCTCGGCAAACGTGATCTGGTCGTAGCCAATCGGCACATCCACGAAAAACAAAATGCTGCCAGTGTCCTGGCAGATGGGCTGCGACTTCTGTTTCGCCAGCGCGATGTTCTGGTCAATGATCTTGATGGCGTTGGCCGCGAGCGAATTCTTTTTCTCGTTTTCCAGCGACGTGAGAATGGCCTGATGCACGTCGTCGGGAATCTCGGCGGACGTGCGGCGGATGAGTTCGACCAGTGAATCTTGTAATTGGCTCATAAATTTCAACAAGCGTAAGGCTTGGACGCGCCAGCGTCAATCGGCGGGGCGAACCTCTTCCTTGTAGCAGCGGATGTGAGTCCGCTCCAATTAAAAATCATCCGGTAAATTTGAGCCGACTCACATCCGCTGCTACAAGTTCAGATGGTTGCATTTCACTTCGCCACCAGTTTTAATCTGCGCGTGCAACCGACCGGCAGCGACAACTTCGCCGAAAAACTTTTCACGCCCGTGCGATTTGGAATCCTCCTCGCGCTGCTGGTTTTCGCCGCATTTCCGCAAGTGCTGCTCGGTCTGGAAACGTTCGTCGCGCGCGATTTCGGATTTTTTGCGTATCCGCTCGCGCATTTTCAACGCGACTGTTTCTGGCACGGCGAACTGCCATTCTGGAATCCCTATAACAACTGCGGCATTCCGTTCCTCGCGCAATGGAACACCATGCCGCTCTACCCGCCGTCGCTGATTTATCTCACACTGCCGCTCGAATGGTCGCTGGGCTTTTTTTGCCTGCTGCATCTCTGGTTCGCCGGACTCGGAATGTTTTTTCTCGCGCGCCGCTGGACGGGAAATAATTTCGCCGCCGCATTCGCCGGCGTGGCGTTGGCATTCAACGGCTTCACGCTCAACCTGCTCATGTGGCCTAGCCACATCGCAACCTTCAGTTGGATGCCGTGGGTCGTGTTCGCCGCCGAACTTGCGTGGCGCGAAGGCGGACGAAAAATCTTTCTCGCGGCAATCGTCGGCGCATTGCAGATGCTCGCCGGTGGGCCGGAAACCATCTTGTTCACCTGGCTCATCGTGTCCGCTTTGTGGCTGCAACAATGCATCAAAAACGAATTACCGCGCGCCGCCCTGCTCTGGCGGTTTCCGTTCGTCATTGTGCTGGTCATCGCGCTTTCCGCCGCGCAACTGCTGCCGTTCCTCGACCTCGTCGCGCACGCGCAGCGCGAGACCGGCTACACCGATTTGCGCTGGTCCATGCCCGGCTGGGGCTGGGCAAATTTTCTCGTGCCGATGGCGTTCGGCTCGACGCACACGGAAGGAATTTTTTTCCAGCACGGCCAGTATTGGACTTCGTCGTATTACCTCGGCCTCGGCGCACTCTGGCTGGCGTTGCTCGCCCTGCTGTGCGTGCGCGAACGCCGCGTGTGGCTGCTCGGCGCGGCGGCGGCGGCGGCATTTATTTTCGCGCTCGGCGACAGCACGCCCATTTATCCCGCGCTGCGAAAACTGCTGCCGCAATTGAGCTTTATCACTTACCCGATCAAATTTATTTCTGTCGCCGTGTTCGCCGCGCCGC
>DMQW01000228.1:0-4671 GCA_003455565.1 Limisphaerales bacterium | reverse complement strand
TTTTGATTCTGACCGGGGCAATTCTTTTCGCCCTCACCCGCGAAGCAAAATCCAAACTTCTTCAAGTCGCGCCACTGCTTTTGATTCTGACCGCATGGCTGGACGTGTTCACGCAGGAGCCGGCGCAAAATCCCACCGTGCCGCCGTGGATTTATCAGCCGGGGCTTTCGCGCGAAAAACTCGCTCTGCAACCGCAGCCTGCGCTCGGCGGTTCACGCGCGATGGTCTCGCCGATGGCCGCGAACGAGTTCATCCGCTTCGCCGCGAGCGACCCGAAAAATAATTTTCTCGCCAAGCGGCTCGGCTATTGCGCGAACGACAACCTCCTCGACGCCGTGCCAAAGGTGGACGGTTTTTTCTCGCTCACGCCGCGCGAAGGCGACGCGGTGCTGTCGCTGTTTTACACGACGACGAATGCCAGTTTCCCGCGCCTTGAAGATTTCCTGGGCGTCTCGCAAATCACCGCGCCGGATCAAATCTTCCACTGGCAGGCGCGCACCAGTTTTCTGCCGCTCGTGACCGCCGGGCAAAAGCCCGTTTTCCTCGACGACACCAATTCGCTCTACGCGCTCACGCGAAATGATTTCGACGGCGGTAAAATTGTTTTCCTGCCGCCGGAAGCAAAAACGTTCGTCACGGTTTCAAACCAAACTTCCGCCAAAATTCTCAATTCAAAATTCAGCAACCGCACCGTGGACGCTGAAGCCGAGGCCGCCGAACCTTCGCTCGTCGTCGTGGCGCAAACGTATTATCACAACTGGCACGTTTATGTGGATGGCCAGCCAGCACCGTTGCGGCGGGCGAACCTCGCGTTTCAGGCCGTGCAAATCTCGGCGGGCAAACATCAACTTCATTTCTTCTACCAAGACCGCGCGTTTGAAATTGGCGCGGCCATTGCCGTTCCGATATGGGTGATTTGCCTTTTCAGCGTGGCTGTGACGCAGTGGCACCGAAAGAAACTAAAAATGGCAGTGACAACCCCGGCGAGAAGTTCGACATGACCGAAGCACCGTCCGAGGCGTTTGACCGTCAGGAAGTCATCGTCCTCCTGGGCGAATCGCACGGCGGTCAGAAACAAAAGTTTCTGCCCATCATCCGCAGCGGCAACGGAAAATTCTTTGGTCTTGGCGAATCCAACACGCCCAGCCTGGACCAGATGGAAGGCCGGTTCGCCCAAATCCTGCCACCGAAAGCGGCCACCGCTGAAAACCGCGCGCTCGCCCAGGTCATGTTAAAAGTCAAAGGCGTCACCGTGCCGCAAAGTTTCCGAAGTCGTTTTGATCGCTGAATCAAGGATAAACCAGCCGGTAAAAAACGCTGCCATTGGCAGGGCCGATGGGAATTATCCGTTGGTTGGTAACATCGGAACCGGAGATCGTGAACCAATTGGTGCCAAGCCCGGTGCTGAGCGGGTTCGTTTGTGCCTGTAGCTCCCAGCCAGTATGCTCCAGCGGCCAGGTTAATTGAATTTGACCGGCGTTGATTCCAAAGCCGAGTTGTGGCGGAACCGGGGAAGTGGGCCGGGCGCTCACTTCGATCGAGTTGGCGCTCTCACCGACCACGTTGGTCGCGGATACAACGAAGTAGTATTTTGTCCCGTTGGCCAGGCCGGTATTGGTGTAAGCAAGCGCAGACAGATTCGCGGCAATGACGGTATATGGCCCACCACTTACTGTCGCTCGCTTCACATTATAGCCAGTCGCGCCGTCACTCGATGTCCAAGATAGATTGATCTGGCTGCTGGAAATCGCCGTGACCGCGAGGTTGGTCGGTGCCTCTACTCTGTAAGTGAATGCCATTTCGGAAAGTTGAATGCCGCTGGCATCGCCGTTGTTGGTTGTAATGTTCAATCGGTAGTAGGCGTAGGGCGTTGTGTTGCTAATCGGATATTGCTTGGTCAGGAAACGGGATGCAAAAGTTTCTCCAGTTCGTGTATCCAATGTCGTCCACGTGGTTCCATTCTGTGAACCTTGAAATTGCCAGTTTTTCGGGTCACGACCAGACACATCATTGGCGCTGGACAAATCGTAACGAACCACTGCCTTGAGCGGCCCTCCAAAGTAATACTGCAGCCAGCCGGTATTGCCCGCACCCGCATTAAACCACTTGGTGCCGGTTGAACCATCAAATGCCATGGCCGCTGTTTCGTTGGGTGGATTATCACTGCTGGCAGAAGCAACCGTGGCGGTGGGAATCCCGGAAACTTGCGGGGAATTGCCGCTCTGACCCAGCGAATTCACCGCACTGACCGCATAGTAATTTGTCGTGCCGTTGACAACATTGGTGTCGGTGTAACCAGTTGAACGGACATTGGTGGCTATGGTTGAGTAAGAACCATTGTTCGCAAGCGACCGCTTAACATTGTAACTGGACGCTCCGGCAGACCCTGCCCAATTCAAGGCGATTTGCATGTTGCCCGGAGTGGCGATCAGCCCGGTCGGAACTGGTGGCGGCGCAACCGGCGGAGAGGGCAGAACCACGTCATTTGTGCGGGAAGCAGGACTGACATCAAGTTGGGTGATCGCGCCCGATTGGAACTTGAGCCGGACCGTGGTGTTACTGGGTGACCAAAGCTTGAAGTCAACGTCCCAGGTAAGAGGCCAGGACGGAAGAACCCTGATTTCGCTTCCGCTGCATTGCATCAACATGAATTGCAAACCGGTCATGGCCGCTCCGCCATTGTCCAGATCCGGCAGATAATCGTTGTGTGATGTCCAGAAGGCGGGAAATCTGCACTGGCTGTCCTTCTGGGAAAAATTGCTGATGACATCAGCCTGGGCGTTGCCGGTTAATCCGACCAGCGGCTCTTCAATGACGTCCTGGCTCCAGCAATTTTTATTATTCTGAACCACACGGTTGTTGAAGGTGGCTAGACCAACGTTGAAATTTGACTTGCCGATCCCGTAAATCCGATAGGGAAAAATGCAGTAGCATTCCGGGTTCTCCGAGTTATGGGAAGCTCCGTAAGTCTGCGCGGGTTTCACATAAGTGCCGCTCGTATCCATCGGCAGCGGCGGGAGGGAGGCATAGCAATTAGTCCATTCGCTGATCAACGCCTGGCTTGTGAAGTTGGTGGGCAAGGCCACGAGTTTCGGAATGTCGTTCATCAAACCCGAGATGTAATCTGTGGAGTTGGTGCAATCCCAATACATTTCAATCGCATTGGCCGGATAAAATTTGATTTTTCCATTCACTCGCGGCCAATGCTGGTCAAAAAAACGGATCGCCTGCGTCGCAAAGGGAACAATGTAGTTGGTGGCGAACGCGCTGTCCTGCGTGTAATCGTAATAATCCAGCATCATCGCCAGCGTTTCGAGTCCGCCCTGGTAATGATACCGAATATACTGATTACTGGTGTTTGTCGCATTGGGGTTGCCTCCCCAGTCAGTCAGCTCGTGCAGACCAAAAAAATTGAACGTTTCAGGGAAGAACGCGCCGCCGTGCCCGTAATACTTGCTCGTCGCCGCCATCTGCAAGGGCAACATGTTGGTAAAACAGTTGAACCATGGCTTCATCAAATCGAAATCGCCCGAAGCCAGCAGCGGCCAGTATAAGTGACGGCTGTTTTGGTGCCAATATCCGGGGCCCCAGGTTCGATAGTCACCATTTCTTCCGTTGTAATCGAAGGTAAAGATGCCGCCATTGAATTTCATCGGATGATTTCCTCTGCCCTGGCAGGCTTCCATGAACCGCTGTTCGAGATAACTCCGGGTGACGTTGGTGGCACCGGCATCGCCACTGATAAATATCCAACTCCGGTTCCAGAACGCGTCCCACCAATTGTAGTGATTGGTTCGGGCAGTCTCGATGTCCGTCGCATCCACCTGCACTACCGCATTGCTCATCTGATTCTGCCAGCCGGCGGCCGTGCTGGTTTGCGCGGTGTAGGAATAAATAGACAGCGTGAAATTGGTGCCCGACGCTGATTGCAGAGTGTAATCGTTGACTTTGCTGAAGTTGGCTCCCTTGGTAGTTGCCCCAAACGTGCGGTTGACATAGGGGTCGGCGAAATTGGTCCATTGGCCGCTTAAATTCTCGCCGCTCAAAATTGTCTGATACAAGGAAGTGGCATTGCGGTGATACGAAACTAACCGGTTGGACAACGACAAAACCGTATCGGCAGTTTCCGTCCACCCCGTGTTCACCCCCCGCCAACTCCCGGATGCAGGGTCGCTTCCTGTCGGCGTGTAGGGCGAACTCCGCCAGACTTCATTCGAGCACGTCATGGTGAAGGCCTGATCTCCAGCCGCCTCGACCCTAATCACGGGTTGGTTCGCATCTATCCAAACGTGAAGATATATTTGCGAACCATTCTGGCCGGCGGCAATGTCAATTTTCCCATGATACAAATCGAGCGTCTGGCTGAAAGGCGCGCCAACGGTAAACGGATTTGGCGAGAAGTGGATTCGTTCCCGGCCAATTTTCAAGAGCCTCGTGCCTTCGCTCCAGGTGTCCGACTTGCCGATATACATCATCAGATCGCCGCCGTTTTCCACCCAAACATTCGCAGTGATGTCGCCGTTGCCGATGGGCATTGACCCCGGCGATCCATTGGCGCTCGGAGATGTCCACACTTCGTTGTAGCTGTTCAACTGAGATAGAACATCCGCTGGCAAATTGGCCGCGCGGGTGCGGTGGCTGCCTAGAATAAGAAGCCCGAACAACAAAGTA
>DMQW01000474.1:1852-6641 GCA_003455565.1 Limisphaerales bacterium | reverse complement strand
ACGGCGGCCCGCAAGGCGCGAAGGCGAAGGCGGAGGTCGTGGCGGATATTCTGGCGAGCATCAAAGAGCGGCGTGGATAGTTGGCGGAAGTTTTGTGGTTGAGATTGTTCATTCCTCGAGTTATTATTTTTTCCAATGAACGTGAGATTTTCAAATTTCCTCAATTCTTTGAGTCTCCGTTTTGCAGTATATCTTCTCGTTTGCTTTTTGAGTTTTTCCACTGTCGTTTCCGCTGCGGTGACATGGGGATACATTCATATTTCCCCTCAAAATATCAGCCTGTTGGCGATTTTGGACGACTCTTCGGGCAAAATTTATTTGCAGGCCTCAGGACCCGCTGCGGAATGGTTTGCCTGGGGATTCAACACAACTAACATGAATGGCTATGCGGTAATTCTTAATTCCGGCACGTTGGGAAATTATTTTGAATCAACCATGGCCGGGGACACGATGCCCCCCAAAGACGCTATTCAGGAAATGAGCGGCTCTTATTGTGTGACCAACAACATGGTGTATTACTTTCTACAACGAAAACTCACATCGGACGCCTCCCCTTTCCATTACAGTTTCACCACGCAACCGACGAATTTACCCATTGTTTGGGCGGTCGGCCCCGGCACACGCTCATTTGTCAAACATGCCCTCTCTGATCGGGCCGCCGACACGTTGTCCTCCTCCAACGCTCCTCCGCCACAATTTCGAAGTATTTCCCCCACGAATGGCGTCGCGATCCTTTCGATGACAAATTTAATTGTGGCAGTCACGAACCGTGTTCAATTTAAAAATGATTTAAACTCAACCAACTGGACAACGCTCACCAACCTTCTCTTTCTGCCACCTTGCGGATCACCGCTTTTGAGTATCGTTACCAATTTGTCCACACCCCTGACAAACTCGAATTCCCGCTTTTTCCGTATAACGCAATAATTGTTTTCTCCCCGGTTTCGGATCGAGCATTACGCCGGCAACTTCCCGCTCTGGCTCGCGCCGGATCAGGTGCGCGTCATCACGCTCAACGACGACGAAGCGTTGATCAATTACGCCAAACCCATCGTGGCCGAACTCCGCGCGAACATGGTGCGCGTGGATGCGGACTACAGCGCGACGCCGTTCAAGGCGAAGATTTCCAACGCGGAACAATTGCGCATCCACACGATGCTGGTCATCGGCGGTCGCGACATGGAAGCAGGACAAGTTTCCGTGCGTCTGCATCACGGCGGCCCGCAAGGCGCGAAGCCGAAGGCGGAAGTCGTGGCGGAAATTCTTGCTGCGATTAAAGAGCGGCGGGCGTAAGCTGTGCTGCGTCTGGCAAACATTGACTCGATCCCAATTTATGAAAAATGACCTCAACCACATTTCACGCCGAAACTTCCTCACCGTTTCCGGGGCGGCTGCCGCCGTCCTGGCCGCGCAAGCCACGAAGACCACCGCGTTTGCCGCACTCGCAGCCAACGAAGCCGCGCCGCCGGCTTCGCCCGTGCCGGACACGAGGAAATATCCGATTGGGCTGGAACTTTATTCCGTGAGAACCGAACTCGCCCGCGATCTTCCGAACACCCTCCGAACCGTTGCCAAGATGGGTTATGAAGTGGTCGAATTTTATGCGCCGTATTTTAGCTGGACGATTCCTTACGCCAAAGAAGTTCGCACGTTGATGGACGATCTGGGGCTTCGCTGTTACTCGACGCATAATAATATCGAGTCGTTCACGCCGGGCAGCACGATGAACAAGGCGATTGAACTCAATCAGATTCTCGGTGCGCGCTACCTAATCCTTGCCAGCGAACCCGGCGGAACCAAGGGACTTGATGGCTGGAAAAAACTTTGCGATCAACTCACAACGGCGGTGGAGCAACTCAAGCCGCATGGTCTGTCCGCCGGTTTCCACAACCATCAGACGGAATGGGCACCGCTCGATGGCAGCACGCGTATTATGGATTTCCTTGCCGCCAACACGCCCAAGGAATTTGTGCTGCAATTTGATGTCGGCACCTGCATGGAAGCCGGCGCGGACCCCATCGCCTGGATCAAGGCGAATCCGGGCCGCATCAAAATCGTTCATCTCAAGGATTGGGCTCCGGGCAGCCGCGCTGATGAAAAGGGTTATCGCGTCCTCTTCGGTGAAGGCGTCTCGCCGTGGAAAGAAATTATCGCGGCGCTTGAATCGGTGGGCGGAGTTGAATTTTATTTGATGGAACAGGAGGGCAGCCGGTTTTCGGAATTTGAAACGGCGCAGCGTTGTCTTGATGCATGGAAAACATTCAGGGGAAAAGCCTGATCAAGTATCTCCGCCGCCGAATTAATCCCGCCTTGAACCGGTGGCCGCCATTCCGCTGCGGCGGAACTCATAAAGTCCCAGTTCGCTTGCACGGCAAAGGAAATGTCGGCGCGAAGCCGAAGGCCGAAGCGGTGGCGGAGATTTTAGCGGCGATCAAAGAACGAAGAGCATAGTCCACCCGCAAACGGATTAGAACGATTTTTGAATCATGGAACTTGATCTCGAAGGCAAATATGCCGACCGCGCTTATATAATTCTCGCATCGCTGGTCACGCCGCGTCCCATCGCGTGGGTGACGACGTTAAGCCCCGATGGCGTGGTGAACGCCGCGCCGTTCAGTTTTTTCAATGTGCTGGGCGCGAACCCGCCGATTCTCGGATTTTGTCCCGGCGACCGCGCGGACGGCACACCCAAGGACACGGCGCGCAACATCCGGTTGACGCATGAGTTCGTGGTCAACCTCGTGGATGAAAAAGTTGCCGAGGCGATGAACCGCACGGCCGCGTCGCTGCCTTACGGCGTGAGTGAATTGCAAGGCACCGGCCTCACGACCGCGCCGAGTTCCGTGGTGAAACCGCCGCGCATCGCGGAATCGCCGGCGAGTTTGGAATGCACGGAGTGGGGCACGCTGCAAATCGGCGGCAACCGGCTCATCATTGGCCTGGTCAAGCGCATTCAAGTGCGCGATGAATTGTTCGATCCAAAAACCGCGCGGATTCACAGCGAGCTTTTTCATGTGGTTGGCCGCATGGCGAGTCCGCACTGGTATTGCCGCACGCCGGATCGTTTTGAAATGAAACGGCCGGATTAATTTATCCGGGTTTAATTCGCATCGGTGGAGTTGATTTGATTGAATTCCGCGCCGCCGGTTTGCTAAACTTTCCGCATGGGACGCCAATGGTTACATGCCAAACGACTGGTCGCCGGCCTTAAAAAAGGCCGCACGAACGGTAAACTCGTCCGCGAAATCTCCGTCGCCGCCAAGATGGGCGGGGCCGATCCCGCCATGAATGCGCGGCTCTTCACCGCCGTTGAAAAGGCGAAGAAGGAAAGCGTGACCAAGGATGCCATCCAGCGCGCCATCAACAAGGGCGCGGGCATCGGCGACGAAAAACTCGTCATGGATCACGTCGTGTTTGAGGGTTACACGCCGCATAAAGTGCCCGTCATCGTTGAAGTTTATACGGACAACGTGAACCGCACCGCGCCGGAAGTCCGCGTGCTTTTCAAAAAAGGCCAGCTCGGCACGGCGGGCAGCAATAAATTTTTGTTCGACCACGTCGGTCTCGTCGAAGCGCATCACGCCGACGCAAACATTGACCGCGAAGCCGCTGCGATTGAAGCCGGCGCGAATGAAGTTGAAACGCTCACGCACGAGCAGAACGACGACATTCCCGCCGGGACAGCGGGTGCGCGTTTCATCTGCGAGCGCGCTGCCGTCCACGCGGTTGCCAAATGGCTTTCGTCAAATGGCTGGACCGTCGTGACGAGCGAAATCGGTTACGTTCCAAAACAATTTCCCGAACTTACCGAGGCGCAGCAAAACGAAGTCGGCGAATTTCTGCACGAGCTGGATGAACACGACGATGTCCACCGCGTCTGGGCAGCGGTGAAGTAAAATTATTTTTCCCGCGCCAGTGTCGGCACTTCCACGGTGCGTCCGTCAGTCATCGCGTGGTCGGCGGGCAAAGATTCGCCCGACCAAAGTTTCTGCGAAGTCCAGCGTGCCGCCGGCGCGTTCCAAAATTCATCAGCCGGCGGCAACCCCAGCGGCAGCAGCCCGGCGGCGCATAAATAAAGACTGCCGGTGGAAATATAATTTTCTCCCAGCGAAGGTTGATGCCCGCAAAAGCCGATCTGCAGCCAGCCGCGCGCGTCGAAAGTTCCCGGTGCTGCCATCATCCGCCGGATCACCGCCGTCAGCGCGCAGCGGACTTGCGCTGGCTTCAAATGCTCCGGTAATTCCCGCAGCAAAGTCATTTGCGCCAGCGTCTGAAACGCGCCGAAACGGTAAGTCATTGAGCGGCCAAGCGAAGGGAAAGTTCCATCCGGCGCGATGAGCCGCTCCTGGATTTCCGCGTAACGCCTAGCCCGTTTCATAACCGTCGCGTGCACCGGGGCAAATTTGGCGTCGTGATTCGCCAGTGTTTTCAATACATCCACGAGCATCGGCTGAATGACGAAACTGTTGTAGTAATCGAAATGGAAAAAATCGCCGTCGCCGTAAGCGCCGTCGCCGCAATACCAGCCGAGCATTTTGCGGACGCAATTTTCCAGCCGCTCCGCCACCGTCGGTTCGCCAAATTCCAGCAGCGCCGCCTCGACCGTCGCGGCGAACATCACCCAGTTGTTGCGGTCCGGCGTGGGGATTTCGCGCGAGGATTTCAGCGCCGCGACGATTTGTTTTTTCACGCGCGGCTCCAGCGGTTCCCATAAAACTTTGGGCGCGCGCAAAATTCCCTGCGCGAGAAACGCCGCGTCCACGAGCGGCTGGGCGCCCTCGGGAAAAAT
>DMQW01000474.1:0-1639 GCA_003455565.1 Limisphaerales bacterium | reverse complement strand
CCGCGTCCACGAGCGGCTGGCCGCCTTCGGAAAAATTCATGAAGTCGGGCGATTGCGGATCCGTCGCCGCGTCGAGGGCAATTTGCGCCAGCTTCGAAAACTGTTGCTGCGACTTCAGTTCTTCGCCATTGAGATTTTCCGCCGCGAGCCACGGCGCCATGCCGCAGAGCAGCCGGCCAAACGCTTCAAGATGCGAAACTGATTTTCGATTTGCGCCGGGCTGTGATTCCACCGGCATGGATTTCTTCAACTCGCGCCGCGCCAGATTTTCCAGCACGGGCCGCGCGATTTTTGCCATGACGGAAACCCAATAAAGACGGTCATTTTCGCCGGTTGCGATTTCAATTTTATCTTCCGCTGCGCCCGTCAGAGGCAAGCCGGTGGCACCCAGCACGCCGATGGCCGCAGCAGATTTAAAAAAGTCGCGGCGTGTTTTCATGATTATTCTTCGCCGCCGCCCGCGTCGGGTTTGCGTTCCCAATTGCGCCGCTGGCGTTCGGGCAGGCTCGTGTCCACCTTCGCGTAGTAAGTTTCCTCGCCCAACAATCCGTTCACGGCTTTTTCAAGTTCGAGCGAAGGCGCGACAAAAAAATTCTCGTGCGTTGAAACAAAAACCAGTTCGCCCGCCGGCTGCCGGAAGCAAAG
Source organism: Limisphaerales bacterium (assembly GCA_003455565.1). GTDB lineage: Bacteria > Verrucomicrobiota > Verrucomicrobiia > Limisphaerales > UBA11358 > UBA11358. Next base: position 994 of record DMQW01000474.1, on the reverse strand, counting down.
AAATAACGGGCATTTTCCCGCGTGCGCCGCCGCCAAATCGCGGATTTGCACCAGACTCTCATCGGTCAAATGCGCCGTGTTCAAGCGGAGATGCACCTGCTTGGTGTATTTCTTCGCCGCGTCTGCGAGCGGCATGATTTCCTGCGGAAAAATTTTCGGACGATCCTCGCCGGTGCTGACTTCGCCGATGACGAGAATCGCCTTGTTCACTTCGAGCAGCGGACGGAACTTGTCGTAGTCGTTCATCACGAGGATTTGCACGGAACCTTCCAAATCCTCCAGCGTCACCATCGAATACGGCTTGCCGGATTTTTTGGAAACACCGTGCTGCACTGCCGCGATCATCCCGCCGATGCGCGTCAGACTGCGGTTCGGCAGTTCGGCGAGCTTCGCGGTGTTGGTGATGGAATACTTGTCCAGCAATGGCACGAGCGGCGTCAGCGGATGGCCGGTGACGTAAAAACCGAGCAGTTCTTTTTCGTGCGCGAGCAGTTCGTGCTGCGGCCATTCGGCCAAATTGCTGATGGACTCTGGCATCGGCGACGCTTTTTCTTCCAGCGCGCCGAAGAGTGAACTCTGGCCTTTCTGCTTGTCGGAAAGAATGCTCGCCGCGCGGGCAAGCGTGCGTTCGATCTGCGCGAACAGCGTCGCGCGCGACTGGCCAAAAACATCGCACGCGCCGGTTTTAATCAATGCTTCCAATGGTTTGCGCGTCAACGTGCGGCCATCCACGCGCTCGCACAATTCGGCAAGCGATTTGAATTTTCCACTTTCGTTGCGCGCTTTCAAAATAGTTTCCACCGCGCCTTCACCGACGCCTTTGATGGCTGCAAGACCGAAGCGGATGGCCTGTCCCGGAGCGCGGCTGTCCCCAGCCGCAGCACTTTCAAGGACAGAACCAGCTTTGGCATTTTCCGGCGGCGTCTTTGCCGTCGTGGCTGCTGCGGCTGGGACAGCCGCGCCTCGGGGCTGTCTCTTTTTAACAACTCCCCGC
>DMQW01000346.1 GCA_003455565.1 Limisphaerales bacterium | reverse complement strand
TCCTTCCAGATGGAAATGTTTTCGGCGTCGCCGGCTTGAAGTTTCACCAGTTCGGTTTTCGCTTCTTCCAGTCGCGCAGGGTTGGCGTCGCACTCGGCGTTGATGACTTTGTAGAGGCGTTCCATCTCGGCGATGGGATCGCGGTCAAGGGTCTGGCGATTTAAAATTTGTTTCCAGCCGAGCAAAAGTTTTCCGAACTGCGTGCCCCAGTCGCCGATGTGGTTGTCGGTGATGACGCGATGGCCGAGCAGTCGCAACGTGCGCTGGAGCGCGTCGCCGATGCCGGTGGAGCGGATGTGGCCGACGTGCATCGGCTTGGCGACGTTCGGCGAACTGAAATCAATGACGACGGTGCGGACGGTAGGGCTGACCTGCTGGTCAGCCTGGCCGCGCGCCAACACATCCCCACCAACTTTCTCGAAAAATAAATGTTCGCCGCGCGCCGCCGCTTCGAGCGTTTGCGTAAGGACGGAATTTTTCAGCCGGAAATTCAGGAAGCCCGCGCCGGCGATTTCCACTTTTTCGCAGAGGTCGGAAACGTCGAGTTTGGCGAGCGTGTCGGTGGCGAGCTGGCGCGGATTCAACTTGCGCACTTTGGCGAGCGACATGAGCGCGTTGGATTGGTAGTCGCCAAATTTCGGATCGCACGGACGGACGAGAACGGCGGAGACATCGGCGTCCGGCAAAATTTCGCGGACGGCGGCTTGCAGCTTTAACTCAATTTGTTTGTGCGGTAACACGGGGGAAATTTAACCACGGATGGACACGGATGGACACGGATAAAAATTGGAAATTCAAAAACTCGTAGGAAACGAGGTAACGAGTTTCAAACTAAAAAGAATTTAGAGACTCCTCACGTCGTCTCCTGCGATTTTGGAAAAAAAGAATTACTTTTTCCCGTGTTCGCGGATGACGGCGAGCATGGCGTCGGCGTCGGGGGATTTTTCGAGGGCTTCGCGGAAATCGGCCTTGTGCAAAAGTTTGGCGATGTTGGCGAGCGTGTGGAGATGTTTTTGAAATTGACCCTGCGGCACGAGGAACAGCATGACGAGCTTCACGGGCTGGTTGTCGAGCGCGTCAAAATTGACGCCGGTGCGGGAGCGACCGAGCGCGCCGACGACTTCGTAGATCAAATCGGTCGAGGCGTGCGGGATGCCGATGCCGAAGCCGATGCCCGTGGACATTGAGGTTTCGCGTTTTTTGACGGCGGCGGTGACGGCGTCGCGGTCGGCGGGCTGGATTTTGCCGGTGGCCACGAGATTGCCAATGAGTTCGTCAATCGCGTCCCAGCGGTTCGTTGCTTTCAGTTCGGGGACAATCTGCTCGCGTCCCAAGATGTCGGCTAAATCCATAACTACTGTGAAGCATGAAGCGAAACGTCCAAACAATTCAAGACTGAATTGCTAACAAATTTTCACGACCTCAAATCACGCGTTGCAACCAGTGGAAAATCATGCCGGTGCTTTCCGCCCACCAGCCGAGTGAATTCAACATTCCCACCTTCGCCGTCAGCAACGGAATTCCGAACAGCAGCACGCAGACGTTGCCGAGGAAAATAATTACCGCCGAAAACAAATAGCCTTGGCTCGTGATGTCCGATTGCTGCGTCTGCAAAACATGAAACGTCAGCGTGAGGTGAAACGCATACGCCGCGCCGACGCACAAATGAAACCACACGAGATAGCCGTGCCAGTTCCAGATGAGATTGCCCAACGCGAACACGCCGACGACCAGCACGACATACAACGGAAAAAAATACGGCGCGAGCGCGATGACAAAATTCGTTTTCGAGATGACGATGTGGCCGCCTTTGGAACTGACCTTCATTTTTTTCACCTGCCCGCCGAACAGCCATGTCCACAGCGCGTGCGTCAGTTCATGGCCGAAGACGTAAATCCACATCGGCTTGGGCAGCAGGAAAAAAACCACGATCCAGCACGCCGCGCCCGCGAGAATGGGAATCCAAGTCGTGTCCGCCGATCCGCACGCGTGCAGCACTTTTAATAATGCCATGCCCGCGCCGCCGCAAATTGGCAGCAATAAAATTGCGATGATAAGTTTGATCCACTTCGGCACGGCGGAAGAATTCAGAATTTGGAATTTAGAAGCCAGCAGAAAGCAGCGTTGAAATATAAGGTTGGAGTTCAAGCTTTAGCTTGTTCCGCGACCAGCTAGATTGGTCGGGGCAAACTAAAGCTTGAACTCCAACGGAAACACTCATGACCACTGACGCGAAAATTCTTTCCGCCCTGCGCGCCAATCTCAACGGCGTGTCCGGCGCGCAGCTTGCCGAGCAGTTGGGCATCAGCCGCGCGGCGGTCTGGGCGCGCATTGATGAATTGCGCAAACTCGATTACGACATCGCGGCCAGTCCGCATTTTGGCTATCGCCTCGTCAGTTCGCCGGACGCGCTGCACGCGGACGATTTGCTCGCGCGGCTTGGCAAAACCAAAGTCATCGGGCGCGACATCCAGGTTTTCGAGCAAACGACTTCGACGAATGACGTGATGGAAAAACTCGCGCGCGACGGCGTGCGCGAAGGTGTTGTCGTTTTCGCCGAATCGCAAACCAAAGGTCGCGGACGATTGGGTCGCGCGTGGCTGTCGCCGCCGCGCAAGGGACTTTGGTTTTCCATTTTGCTGCGGCCGGAATTGCGTCCGCAGGAAATGACGCAGATGACCATCGCCTCCGCCACCGCTTTGCGCCGCGCGATTGAAGCGGAAACCGGATTGAAGCTGGAAATCAAATGGCCGAATGATTTGCTCATCGGCGGCAAAAAAGTCGTCGGCATCCTCACGGAAATGAACGCGGAACTCGACCGCGTTCGCCACATCATCCTCGGCATCGGCGTGGACGTGAATCAGGACGCGACGGAATTCCCGCCGGAACTCCGCAAGCTGGCGACTTCGCTGAAAATTGAAGGGGGCGAAACCATCAGCCGCGCGGAACTGGCGACGGCGATTTTGCGCGAGCTGGATTTTGATTACGCGCGGATTTGCGGCGGAAAATTTTCTGACGTCGCCGACGAATGGGAGGCCGGTTGCGCGACCATCGGTAAAAATGTCACGGTGCACATCGGCGACCGCAAAATCCGTGGCTGCGCGGAATCGCTCGACGACGACGGCGCGCTGCTCGTCCGCACGGAACACGGCCACCTCGAACGCATCATCGGCGGCGACGTGACACTAGAAAAATGAAAAATGTAAAATTAAAAATTGAAAAACGGGAGCGCGGCGGCGTTGGTCAATTTTGCATTTTTAATTTTTAATTTTGAATTGTCCCATGATTTTACTCTTCGACATCGGCAACACGCACACGCACATCGGGCTGGCGGATGACCGGCGCGTGCGGCGGCAGACTGACATCCCGACGCTGACGTGGTTCGGCGGTGGGGCGACGGCACTTATAAAAAAAATTATCGGCGCGGCGAAAATTGACGGCGCGGTTTTGTGCAGCGTCGTCCCGCGAGCGACGCCGCTCGTCCGCAAATCGGTTCGCGCACTTTGGAACCTGGATACGCTCGAACTCACGCCGCAGACGATTCGCGGCGTGGGCATTGATTATCCCAAGCCGAATTCAATCGGCCCGGACCGGCTGGCGAACGCGGTCGCGGCGAAATTTCATTTTGGCGCGCCGGTCGTGGTGGTGGATTTCGGCACGGCGGTAACATTTGACGTGGTGGATGCACACGGCAATTACGTCGGTGGCATCATCGCGCCGGGGCTGGCGGCGATGACGGATTATCTGCACGAGAAAACCGCGCTGCTGCCGAAAATAAAAATCCGCGAGATCAAATCCGCCGTTGGCAAAAGCACGGAAGAGGCGATGCTCGTGGGCGCGGTGCATGGCTATCGCGGCCTCGTGCGCGAATTGATCGGTGAATTGAAACGCGAGTTGCGCGCGAAAAAATTGCCGGTGGTGGCGACGGGCGGCTACGCAAAATTGATCGCGGCGAAGCTGCCGGAAATTTCCGCCGTGGAGCCGGATTTGACGCTCGAAGGTTTGCGGCTCGTGTGGCAAGCACCGGAAAAGTGAGGCTTTCGGTCACTTCGGCGGCAGCGTAGAAATGACGCGTCTTACGAAAGTGTCTTGACGGTTTCAGCACGGATGACGAGCCAGACGCCTTCCACTTTCTTCAACTGGAAATGCATTTCCTGCACGCCGTAATCCTTGCTGTCGCCAGCAGTGACGCGGGCGGTGCAGTTCACGTCAGCGGTCTGCTTGTCGGTGCCGATGCGGACGGTCACGTCGAGGAACTGGACTTTCAGCGCGGGCAGACTGGCAAATCCGCCGTAAGCGGCCTCCCTGATTTCATCGCGTCCGGACAGGGTGCGGGCGGCTTGACCGGGCGCGTCAAAGATGATTTGGGCATCGGTGGTGAAATAGCCGACAAGGTTTCCGGCTTTGGCGGCGCGGGTGATGTTGCTGTCACTGGCGCTGAAGGTGGCGGTGGTGGCGAGGCTGGAAATTTTCCGGAGAACCAGTTTTTCCGGGCCGGGAAAGAAAATGGTCCAGAGCCAGAAGCCGAGGACGGCGACGGCGGCAAGGAATGCGAGGCGAAATGCGGTTTTCATAAAAATAATTTGCCGATAATGCGGTCGCGTTCGGCGCGGCCTTGCGTGTGGAAATTGAAGGCCATGGAGCGGTTGTCGCCGACGACGTAGTATTGGGTCGGGCTGCACTGAACCGGTTCTTTTTCCCAGTCGCAGGAAAATTTGACGTAGGGTTCATCAAGTGGTTGGCCGTTGATGAAGGCGCGGCCGCTGCGAAAAGAGACGGTTTCACCGGGCAGTCCGATGATTCGTTTCATGAACATGACGCTGGGATTGGCGATGCCACCCGGATCGGAAAGCCGGACGGAGACGATGTCGCCGCGCTGCGGTTCGTGGCGGAGGTAGGCGAGGCGGTTGACGCAGTTGATCTGGCGGTCGTGATACGTCGGCAGCATGGAGACGCCTTCGATGCGGATGGGGAGGAGTATGAACTTGAACGTGACGAAGCAGGTGGCGACCAGCACAACGATGCGCGCCAAGGTGGCTTTGGGCCGCCGGCCGATGATCAGCACGCGTAGCCAGTGGGGACGGACGGAATGGTCGTTCGCGCTTTGCACGGTGGTATTAAACCGGAAACCGGCGAAAAGTTGCGAGCAAACAATAATTCTGCGATTGAGTCTGCCTTTTGTTTGCGTAGTATCTTCCGCTCTATGGCAAGCAGTCGCAGACAATATCCGTTTCATCTGATCGAACCCAAGTGGCAGCAAACTTGGGATGAGCAGCAGGCTTTCCGCGCGTTCAATCCCGGCGACTCCGTGCCGGAGGGGCATCCGTTTGGGATTCGCCATAATCTTTCCGGCAAAGTTGCCCGTGCGGAAGCGCTGCCACAGAAGTTTTACATCCTCGACATGTTTCCGTATCCGAGCGGCGCGGGCTTGCACGTCGGACATCCGGAAGGCTACACGGCCACGGACATTCTTGCGCGCTACCGCCGCGCGTGCGGTTTCAACGTGCTGCATCCGATGGGCTGGGATTCGTTCGGATTGCCCGCCGAGCAATACGCCGTCAAGACCGGTCAGCATCCGCGCGTCACGACCGAGGCGAACATCGCCAACTTCACGCGCCAGATCAAAAGCCTCGGCTTCAGCTACGACTGGTCGCGCGAACTCGCCACGACGGACGTGGAATATTTCAAGTGGACGCAGTGGATTTTCCTCAAGCTCTACAATTCGTGGTTTAATCCAGAAACGAACAGGGCCGAGCCGATTGAAACATTTAATCCGATAGTCGAAAAAATTGTCACGGGCAGGGTAAGTCAACCAATTACTATCGCACCGGCGTTTGAATATGAACTAAGAACGGTCGCAAACAAACTTTTAGCGCGTGGCACTCGTATTTCAACTATCAAAAGAACCCTCGTTGATTCGCAGCGTCTCGCCTACGTTGCAAAAGGGGACTTTTGGTGGTGTGAACAACTCGGAACGGTCTTGTCAAACGAGGAAGTCGTTGACGGCAAAAGCGAAGTAGGTGGGTTTCCGGTTGAGAAAAAGCCAATGCTTCAATGGGTTCTCCGAATTACAGCTTATGCTGAACGCCTGTTTGATGATCTTGACTCAATTGACTGGAGTAATTCTCTCAAGGAAATGCAACGGAACTGGATTGGGCGAAGTGAAGGGGCGATTGTAAAATTTCAGGTTGATGTTCCAGGGCCAAACCCCGTCTCGTTTTCCGTATTTACAACTCGGCCAGACACATTGTTCGGCGTAACTTATATGGTTGTCGCTCCCGAACATACTTTCGTTGACGGTATTGTGGCGCTTTTGGAGCAAAAGAAACGCGCGAATTATCGTGTAAACGAACAAATCACAGCACCCACGATTCGCATTTACAGTGAAAACATTTCGGAGATTGAAGTATTAAGTTTGAGTGCGGCTTTGGCTAAAGCCAAGTCGAGAGGCCTTGATTTGATTGAGAACAATCCGACCGCAAATCCCCCAGCTTGCATCATTGAGAGCTACGCAAAACATGTTTCTTTCGAGCAAGAAGTCTCAAAACAGATCCAACCTGTCAGAGACTACAAACAGCAAGTAGCTAAAAAATCTGATCTCGAAAGAACAGAACTTGCGAAGGAAAAAACTGGAGTGTTTATGGGAGCTTACGCAATCAATCCCGTCAACAGTCAGAGGATTCCGATTTGGATTGCAGATTATGTCCTATCGAATTACGGCACTGGTGCAATCATGGCCGTGCCAGCACATGACGAACGCGATTGGGAATTTGCAGCGTTGTTTGATCTTCCGATCAAAGAAGTCGTCAAATCGCAGAAACAACGTTATTGCAACCGAAAACCGGTTCACCTCGATGCAACTGACATCAATCTGCTCCACAGCCCTGATTTTAAACCAGACATCGAGTTCCGCAATGCAGGATCACTCAAAGGAGAATGGATTGACTTTTTAGACAGAGAAGAAGCGATAAAATTTTTCTCCGGCCGTTCCTATGACTTTGGCGATATTGTTCCATCATCGGTAGAAGCGGATGGGACAACCTGCAATAGTGATTTTTTGAACGGATCGACTACGCCCGAAGCCAAAAAGAAAATCTCCGCCTGGCTCGAAGAAAAAGGTCTCGGCAAGAAGACCATCAATTACAAACTGCGCGACTGGCTGTTCAGCCGACAGCGTTACTGGGGCGAACCGTTCCCGATTGTTTGGAAAAAGGACGCCGCTGGAAATTTATATCACGAAGCGTTGCCGGAAAGCTCGTTGCCGCTTCTTCCGCCGTCGCTTGAAGATTACAAGCCTATGCCCGACGGTCAGCCGCCGCTCGCCCGCGCGAAGGATTGGTTGAATCTGCCGGACGGTTCCGTGCGCGAAACTAACACGATGCCGCAATGGGCCGGCTCGTGCTGGTATTATCTCCGTTATCTCGACGCAAAAAATAATTCCGCGTTTGTCGGCAAAGACGTGGAAAATTATTGGATGGCCTCGAATGGCAAATCCGCCGGCGTGGATTTATACGTCGGCGGCACGGAACACGCCGTGTTGCATCTGCTTTATGCGCGGTTCTGGCACAAGGTTTTGTTCGACCTCGGCTACGTCTCGACGCCGGAACCGTTTTACAAGCTCGTCAATCAAGGTCTCATTCTCGGCTCCGACGGACAGAAGATGTCGAAGTCGCGCGGCAACGTGGTGAATCCCGACGACGTGCTGGTGGAATACGGCGCGGATGCGTTCCGGCTTTACGAAATGTTCATGGGGCCGTTGCAGGACACGAAACCGTGGAACATAAACGGCGTCGCGGGCGTCTATAAATTTCTTGGCCGCGTCTGGCGCTTGTTCGTGGATGAAACATCCGAAACAGAATTTGAGCAGGCGGAAGCAACAAAGGAACAAAGTAACCAAGAGTTGTTGAACCTGATCAAACTCAATGCGGCCATCAAAGACGTGGCGGCGACGCCGGCGCAGTTGAAGACGCTCCACGCCTGCATCAAGAAAGTCACGGAAGACTTGGACGGAATGCGCTTCAACACGGCCATTTCCGCGATGATGGTTTTTGTGAACGACGCGATAACGTGGGAAACCAAACCGGTTTCCGTGCTGCGCGAATTTTTGCAATTGCTCCAGCCCTTCGCACCGCACATCGCCGAAGAGTTGTGGTCTAAAGTCCAAAGTCTAAAGTCCAAAGTCAACGCGGCGGACGGCAGCGCGACTTTGAGCATTGGACATCAGACTTTGGACTTGGCTTATTCGCCGTGGCCCAAGTTCGACGCGGCGTTGCTCGTGGAGAATGAGATTGAAATTCCCGTGCAGGTGAACGGCAAGCTGCGCGATGTCATCAAAGTTTCCGTGAACGCCACGGCGGCGGAACTGGAGGCGCTGGCGCTGGCAAACGAAAAAGCCAAGCCATATTACGAAGGCAAGACGATCAAGAAAGTCATCGTCGTGCCGAAGAAGCTGGTGAACATCGTGGCGGCTTAAAGATTGTAGGAGCCGACGTGAGGAGGCTCATTCTGTTCGGGGAATTTTTAGTCTCGTTATCTCGACTCCTACAAAAATTAATTTTTTTTCCCGCTCGCCAGAATCGTCTGGAAATGCGGCGGCTGTTCTTCTGCGGCAACGATGCTGATTTCAATTTTTTTGAAACCGGCGGCTTCGAGCCAGCGGTGCAAATCGCTTTCGGCAAAACCGAGCCAGCGGTCGCCGTAAAGTTCGCGGGCCTTGTCGAAGTTGTGCTTGAGCAGATCTAGCAGCAAAATCTGTCCGTGCGGTTTCAGCAGCTTCGCCGCGCTCGCCAACGCCGCCGCCGGATCTTCGGCGTGATGCAACGCCTGGCTCAAAATCACGAGGTCAACGCTGTTCGGTTCAATCGGCGGGTTTTGCAAATCGCCCTGGCGGAATTCAAGATTCTTCAGCCCGTTCTTTTTCGCCTTGGCCGCACCGAAGGCGACGATTTTTTCCGAGTTGTCCACGGCGATGACGCGTTTGCAGCGGCGCGCGAGCAGTTCGCTCAACAGACCTTCGCCGGCGCCCAAGTCCGCGACGGTGATGGGCGGCAGCATCCGTAACAGCAAATGTCCGAACGCCTGCCACGACCGGCCCGGCCCGTAAACACGGTCGAAACGTCCCGCGACCTGATTGAAGAAAACCTGCGCCTGCTCGCGGCGACGGGCAAGAACGCGCTTGAGATTGATCTGGTCGCCGCCGTGTTCGAGGAGTTCCTTCGCGCCGCGGATGGCGAGCTGGATGAATTCGCTTGCGACGGAATCGGCCTGCGGATTGAGTTTGTAAAACGTGCGTTTGCCTTCGCGCCGCGATTTCACGAGCGCGCAGTCGGCGAGCAGACCAAGGTGCGTCGAGATGCGCGACTGGCCGAGGCGCGTGATTTCCTGAAGTTCGTTGACCGAAAGTTCGTCCTTCTCCAGCAGCGCGACGATGCGCAGCCGCGTTTGGTCGGACAACGCCCGCAAGGATTTTAAGGTTGAGGTCATTTTATTTTGCGCGCCGAACTTTTTTCAGAAAGCATTTGACGCGTTTCAATTTGGTTATATCATCCTATCTTGATACGTCAATATGTTGTTGGCGCAAAACTAAAAATATTCCATGAGCAAAAACTTCATCTTCTCCTCGGAGTCCGTCGGCGAAGGCCATCCGGACAAAGTGTGCGACACTATTTCTGACGCCGTGCTGGACGCCTGCCTGACGCAGGACAAGTTCAGCCGCGTCGCCTGTGAAACTTACGCGAAGAGCAATCTCGTCGTCGTTGGCGGCGAAATCACGACTAAGGCCAGGCTTGATTTCAACCAGATCGCCCGCGACGCCATCCGCGAGATCGGCTACACGCACGATGACGACGTGTTTCACGCCGACCGCGTGCTGATTCTGAACGCCATCACGTCGCAGTCGCCGGACATCGCGCAGGGCGTGGACGCGAAGGCCGCCGAGGGCAAAGGCCACGCCGAGCAGGGCGCGGGCGACCAGGGTTTGATGTTCGGTTACGCCTGCAACGAGACGCCGGAACTGATGCCCGCGCCGATCATGTTCGCGCACCAGCTCGGTGCGGAACTCACGCGCATCCGCAAGACCGGCAAGGTCGCGTGGCTGCGGCCCGACGCGAAGAGCCAGGTGTCCGTGCAATACGTCAACGACCAGCCGGTGGCGATCACGAACGTCGTCATTTCCACGCAGCACAGCGCCGACGTGAAGCACAAGACGATCAAGGATTTTTGCATCGAGCAGATCATCAAGAAAGTTTTGCCGAAGCATTTGCTCACTAAGAAAACGCAATTTCTCATCAACCCCACCGGCCGCTTCGTCGTTGGCGGACCGCAGGGCGACACCGGTTTGACCGGCCGCAAGATCATCGTGGACAGCTACGGCGGCATGGGCCGTCACGGCGGCGGCGCGTTCTCCGGCAAAGACCCAAGCAAGGTGGATCGCAGCGCGGCTTACATGGGCCGTTACGTCGCGAAGAATATTGTCGCGGCAGGCATCGCCACGAGCGCGGAAATCCAGTTTGCCTACGCCATCGGCCATCCCGAACCGGTCAGCGTCTGCATCAATACGTTCGGCACGGCGGTGGACGGCATCACCGACGAGCAGATCGAGCAGGCCGTGCGCGCAGTGTTCAGCTTCAAGCCGGCGAACATCATCAAGCAGTTGAACCTGCTCCGCCCGATTTACAGTAAGACGACCAACTACGGCCACTTCGGCAAGAGCGACAAAGACCTCACTTGGGAAGCGACGGACAAAGTTGCGGCGTTGAAAAAAGCGCTCGCTTGAATTAACTTTGTGCCATGAAGCACCTGACCTCCATCGAAGCTCTCCCGGACTATCGCCTGAAACTGCGTTTCGACGATGGCGTGGAGGGCGTGGTGGATTTGTCGGCGGAAGTTGGCAAAGGTGTGTTCGCGGCATGGAAAGATGTGGAGCATTTCAAGCGCGTCCGTATCGGCGAATTTGGCGGGCCAGTCTGGGACGGCGAAATTGATTTGTGTGCCGACGCGCTTTACCTCGAAGTGACCGGCATGACCGTGGAAGAATTGTTTCCGAATTGGAAACAGGAGGCAGTGCATGCCTGAAGTCAGCCGGTTCTTCGGCATTTGCATCGTATTCTTTTTTAACGACCACAACCCGCCGCATTTCCACGCTGTTTACGAAGGCCGCAAAGCTATATTCGAAATTCATTCATTACAAATGACCGAAGGAACTTTACCACCGCGTGTGCGTGGTTTCATTGTCGAATGGGCCGCCCAACATCAACAGGAATTGATGACCGCTTGGGAAACCGTTCGCGCCGGAAAGACTCCCGGCAAAATTGCTCCGCTCCAATAAAATTTAACCAACAACAACAACCAACCAACTCTCAACTAATATGGCAACCATTAAATTATCTCCTCCGCGCCGCCCCGGCGTCAAATTGAACGGCAACGGCAAAGCCAACGCCGTCGTTGCTGAAGTCAGCGCGACCTTCGCCCAATACGCCGCACAGACTCCGGCGGGCAAAGACTTCATCGTCCGCGATTTCTCGCTGGCCGAGTGGGGGCGCAAAGAAATCGCCGTGGCCGAACACGAAATGCCCGGCCTCATGTCTGTGCGCCAAAAATATGCGAAGCAAAAGCCGCTCAAGGGCGTGCGCATCACCGGCTCGCTGCACATGACCATCCAAACCGCCGTGCTCATCGAAACGCTCGTGGCACTCGGAGCCAATGTTCGTTGGGCGAGCTGCAATATTTTTTCGACGCAAGATCACGCCGCGTCGGCCATCGCGGCGACCGGCACGCCGGTGTTCGCGTGGAAAGGCGAGACGCTCGAGGAATATTGGGAACTCACGCTCAAGGCGATTTTGTTCCCCGGCGATCTCGGCCCGGAACTCGTTGTTGATGACGGCGGCGACGTGACGTTGCTGATTCACAAAGGCTACGAACTCGAAAACGGTTCCAAGTGGGCCTACGAAACGAAGGGCGACAGCCACGAAGTTTCCGTCGTGAAAGCGCTCCTGCGCCGACTCGCAACAGAGAAGCCCGGCCTCTGGACGAAGATCGTGAAATCCTGGAAAGGTGTTTCCGAAGAGACGACCACGGGTGTGCATCGCCTGTATCAGATGAAGGAAGCGGGCAAGTTGCTCGTGCCTGCCATCAACGTGAATGACTCCGTCACCAAATCAAAGTTCGACAATCTCTACGGCTGCCGCGAATCCCTCGCGGACGGCATCAAGCGCGCCACCGACGTGATGCTCGCTGGCAAAGTCGCCGTCGTCTGCGGTTACGGCGATGTCGGCAAAGGCTGCGCGCATTCGCTCCGCGCCTACGGTTCACGCGTTGTCGTCACCGAGATTGATCCCATCAACGCGCTGCAAGCCGCGATGGAAGGTTTCGAGGTTAACACCGTTGAAAGCACACTCGGCTGGGGCGACATTTACGTCACGACGACCGGCAACTGCGACATCATCACCGCCGCGCACATCCTCGCGATGAAGGATCAGGCCATCGTTTGCAACATCGGCCATTTCGACAACGAGATCCAGGTGGACGCGCTGAAGAAGGTCAAAGGCGTGCGCATCGAAAACATCAAACCACAATACGACCGTTATCATCTGCCCGGTAACAAGAGCATTTATCTGCTCGCCGAAGGCCGCTTGGTGAACCTCGGTTGCGCCACCGGCCATCCGAGCTTTGTGATGAGCAATTCGTTCACGAACCAGACGCTCGCGCAGCTTGACCTCTGGGCGAACAAGGACAAATACGAGAAGACGGTTTATCGTCTGTCCAAGAAACTCGACGAAGAAGTCGCCCGCCTGCATCTCGAAAAAATCGGCGTGGTGCTGACAAAACTCACGAAGGCGCAGGCCGAATACCTCGGCGTGTCCCCGGACGGTCCTTACAAGCCGGAACACTACCGCTATTAAGCGAATTTAAATCTCAAACACGAAAGGCGAACGGAAAACCGTTCGCTTTTTTATTTTCTGCGATCAGGCCGGCTATATTGCCTTCCTAAAAGCCGCGTGCGATTAAACTCGCTTTGTTATTATTTTCCTGCGCATCCTGCGTCATGACTGCTACCAAGCCTGCTCGTCGCCCCGCTACCCGTTCCGCCAGCCCGGCTCGCAAAACCCGCCCTGCCCGCACCGCTGTTTCCAAAACTGCCGCCCGCACAACCAAGCCAGCCAGCGCGGCTCCGCGTGCCGTGCGCGCCGTTTTCACACCGCTCGCGGACGGTCAGATCTGGCAACTGGGCGAGGCGAATCTCAAGGTGGAAATGGTCGGCAAATTACTGGTGCATTACAAACTCGCCAAGCCGAATGCCGTGAGAACGCCCACCTCCATCGCGGGCATCACCACGCTGGTAAAGTTCATGAAAAAGAGCAAAGCGGTCTTGATCGTGGGCTAGTGTTCGCCGCGCGCGTCGCCCGAAATGGCGGCGAGGTTTTGCCGCCGCCCCGCCGCAAAATTCCTATGAATCAACCCGACCCGCTTGATTCCATCGGTGTCCTCGATACGGCCACCTTCAACGAAGTCCAGTTGCTGCTAGGCGGAGAAACGCACCGCCTTGTCCACGCTGCGCACGGGCATTGCGGTCTTTGCCTTTCCGCTTTCCGTGTTGAGCGTGCTCATCGCCACGTCAAAATCCTATGAGGTTCACGAAGTCATGCACTGGCTGGTGCCGCTGCTCCTGATCAACCTCGGCCTCGTCGTGCTGGGCGTTTATCTCATCACGCGGACGGTGCGCCACATCCGCCATTACGACTGCTTGATTGACGGATACAAACGCAAATACACCAGGCTGGCGGAATTTGCTGGACTGAATTTTTCCTTTGTTTGCGCCCGTCCGCGCTTGGTATCGTGCCTGCGTGACCACCATTCTCATCGCCACGCGCAACGCCCACAAGGTCGGGAGGAATTCGGGCCATTCTCGGCGCGTAATTCTGATTCCTCACGCTAAATGATTTCCCCGCTGCGCCAAAAGTCATTGAAGGCACAAATACGTTTGTCGGCAATGCCACCAAGAAGGCGGTCGAACTTGCCAGATGCCTGGCATCCGGATCTATTAATTATCAACGGAATGTTCCCTGAGGTCTTGCCAGTCATCGTCCGTTCATTTACTGTGCGAATGGAATTGAACTGCATGACGACAAAACGAATCTGCTGGC
>DMQW01000466.1 GCA_003455565.1 Limisphaerales bacterium | reverse complement strand
ACGACATGGTTACACAGGAACAAATCGCCCAAAAACTTGGCATCTCCCGCCAACTCGTCACCTTTGCGCTCGCAGGTTATCCTCAGGTTTCGGATATGTCTCGTAAGCGCATTCTGGCCGCTGCTCAAAAAATGGGTTATCGCCCGAACCCACACGCCCGGGCGTTGAAACGACGACGCAGCGGCATCATTGCCCTCTGGATTCCAGATCAGATTTCAACCCATTACACCCGGGTTGCCCGGGAACTGAATCATCTCGTCAAACAGACCCGGCATGAATTGATTGTCACGGATGTTGGCAATGACCGATCGGCGGAACAGGTGCTTTCGCATTTGCCGATGGACGGGGTATTTGCCGTGGATGCGCCCTATGCCGTGCGCGCCCATCTTCAGTCCGCCGTCGCCCGGTCCATTCCCGTGATTAGCCTCGGAATGCATCGCCCCACCAAAACAGATTGTGTTCAAGTGGACTTGCAGGCCGGTGCCGGCGAGGCGATGCAGCATTTGATCTCCTCCGGGTTCCGGCGCATCGTTCATGCCACTTTCGAACGGAAGGAAAAGTCCGTCCCCGGGCGCCGACTGGCTTACGAACAGGCGATGCGACAGGCGGGATTAAGGCCGGAATTTTTCTTCTACCCGCTGTCGGAACAGCAGCGTCCAATCGTGCGCCAGTCCATCCAGGATTACGTCCGTAAGCACGGCCACCCGGAGGCGATTTTTTGCCATTCCGACGACGTGGCGCTTGGCATTTATCGCGGTCTGTGCGACCTAAAACTGCGTGTGCCCCAGGATGTGGCGCTGGTGGGTTGCGACGGCATTCAGGACACGGAATATCTGGAAACCCCGATCACTACCCTAGTGCAGCCCGTGGCGGAAATGTGCGCCACGGCCTGGCGGTTCCTGCTGCAGCGGCTCGACCATCCTGACATGAAACGGCAGCATGCCGTGCTAAAACCGGAACTGGTCATCCGCGAATCCTCCCGCCGCCACCTTGCAGCCTGAACCGTGCGGGACTCCGCAGCCTCCGCAAAGAAAATGTTATTATCACGAGATAAATTAGAGTTGATTTCAGATTTATCCCTGCTAGCGTGATGCTTTGCGTGCGGCTGCTGCGCGGTTTTTCTGATATCGAAAATATATGAGCATATCCACCAAAACGGGCAGGACGGGGTATAATCGTTTTCTTCTCATCGTCGCCGGGCTTGGTGGTCTGCTCTACGGCGTGGACGTGGGCATCATCGCCGGCGCGCTGCCGTATCTCGAAGCCACGTCCGGGTTGAGCGCCGGGCAACTGTCGTTCATCGTGGCCGCCGTTCTGCTGGGCAGCGTGATTTCCACGTTGTTCGCCGGCATGCTGGCGGATTGGATGGGGCGGAAAAAAATGATGTCGTTGAGCGGCATTCTTTTCGTCATCAGCATTCCGATGATTGCGCTGGCGCACGGCTATGGGCCGCTGGTGTTCGGCCGATTGTTGCAGGGCATCAGCGCCGGTTTGATCGGTGTCGTGGTGCCGCTTTATCTGGCCGAATGTCTCGGCGCGGCGAACCGCGGCAAGGGCACGGGCATTTTTCAATGGCTGTTGACGCTGGGCATCGTGGCGGCGGCCATCATCGGCCTCTATTTCAGCCATCGTGTGGACGAGGTGGCAAAACTCGGTAACGCCGACAACCTTTTCGCCTTCAAAGACACGGCATGGCGCAGCATATTCTGGGTTTCGCTGCCGCCTGGCATTCTGTTTGTCATTGGTAGTTTCATGGTGGCCGAGTCGCCGCGCTGGCTGTTCCGTGGCGGCAAAAAAGACGCCGCGCGCGCCGCCTTGCTCCGTTCCCGCACCGACGAACAGGCCGAAAATGAACTGCGGGAAATGGAAGAAACCGTCGCTGCTGAAAAAAACAAGTCCACCGGCGCCCGCGTCAGAGAATCGTTGCTCCATCGCAAATACGTGATTCCCTTTGTGCTGGCGTGCGTGATTCTGGCCTGCAACCAGGCCACCGGCGTCAATTCCATCATCGGTTACAACGCCACGATCCTGATTCAGGCAGGTTTAAGCGACAGCCAAGCGCATCTGGGTTATGTAATTCTTACCTTGGTGAATTTTCTGGTGACCATCGGTGCCGTCATGCTGGTGGATCGCAAGGGCCGCAAATTTCTGCTGTCGTTCGGGAGCGCCGGCATAATCGTCTCGCTCCTCTGCGTGGGAACTTTGTTTCACAAAACCGAACAACAGCGCGTGGACGTGAAGGACGCCGTGCAGGCGATGGCTGCTACCAATCAAACTCTCACGCTGGCCTTCAACCGAGAGTCGAAGGACAAGCTGCTTGTCTCCGCCGGTGCCGCCGGCGCAGCGATCAGCAACCGGCCAACCTCGCTCATCCTGATTTATTCGTATGGCGATTTCCGGGCGGCGACATCGGTGGTGCGCTCCGACGATGCCACGGCCAAGCCCGTCGAGATCACGCGCAGCAGTTGTGTGCCGGCCAACAAGGTCGTGGCGTTTTTCTCGAACCCGTTCGCCAACCTCGACGCGGCGCGCACGGCTCCGTTGAAGATTGAAAATGCGCTCGTCACTCCCGTGCCAGACACGCACAACGGGTGGCTGACCGCCATTTTCCTCTTTGTTTTCATGGCGTTCTTCGCCGTCGGCCCCGGCGTTTGCGTCTGGCTGGCGCTGTCCGAATTGATGCCCACGCGCATCCGCTCCAACGGCATGAGCATCGCCCTGCTGGTCAATCAGGCCGTCTCGACGACCATCGCCGCGACTTTTCTGCCAACCGTGGGCAAATACGGTTATTCGACCATGTTCTTTGTCTTCGCCGGCTGCACGGTGGTTTATTTCATCACCGCCGCGTTTTTCCTGCCCGAAACCAAAGGCAAAACGCTCGAAGAAATCGAGGAACATTTTGAAGGCGGGGGGAAATTATGATTCGCATTGGAAGACTTTCCCGGTTTGTGCTTTTTGTTCTCGCGGGCAATTTATTGTCCGCCGCAGAAATTCCACAAACGTCGGCAACTGAAGCCGCGCGCGGATTCATTGAACGCATTTTGCCGCAACAGGCAAACCGGTTCGCCGTCGAAATGATTCCGGCGGACAACGGCCAGGACGTTTTTGAAATTGAATGCCGCGACGACAAAATCGTTTTGCGCGGCGACAACGCCGCCGCAATCGCCTCCGCGTTGAATCTTTATCTAAAACAATTTTGCCACTGCGACGTTTCTTGGAATTGCGGCGACCAGTTGAATTTGCCTAAACGATTGCCAGATGTTCCCGATAAAATCCGCGTCGTCAGCCCGCACCAATTTCGTTACGCCTACAATTTTTGCACTTACGGCTACACCATGGCGTGGTGGGATTGGCCGAAATGGGAACATGAACTGGACTTTTTGGCGATGAACGGAATCAACCTCGCGCTCGTCATTGAAGGACAGGAATCCGTTTGGATTCAAACGTTCAAAAAGTTCGGCTATTCGGACGATGCGATTCGCAATTGGGTCGTTGACCCGGCGCATTTGCCGTGGTTTGAAATGGACAACATGGAAAGTTACGGCGGCCCGCTTTCGCCACAACTCGTCTCGCGCCGGCTCGCGCTCGGCCAGAAAATCATTTCGCGAATGCGTGAGCTGGGCATCGAGCCGGTTTTGCCCGGCTACTACGGAATGTTGCCGCCAGATTTTCAGAAAATATTTCACAACGCGAACGTTCATTCGCAAGGCGCTTGGGTCAAATTGAAGCGCCCGGACATTCTCGATCCGACCGACCCGATGTTTGAAAAAGTGGCGGCGGCATTTTACGTGGCGCAGCAAAATTTATTCGGCGGCGCAAAATTTTACGACGCCGATCCATTTCACGAGGGTGGCTCGACGACGAACATTGACGTTGCCGCCGCCGGCTGCGCGATTCAAAACGCGATGGGCGGCGCGACATGGGTTTTGCAGTCGTGGCAAAAGAACCCGCGTCAGCAGATGTTGGATGCACTCGATAAAAACAAAACGCTCGTGCTCGATCTGTATGGCGAAGACCATGAAAACTGGCGGCTGCGAAATAATTTCAACGGCGCGCCATGGCTTTGGTGCGCGATCAATTGTTTTGGCGGCAACATGAAAATCGGCGGACGTCTGGCATGGATGGCACAAGGTCCGGCCAACGCGCTGGACGACTTGAACAAAGGTCGCATGTCCGGCGTCGGCGCGCTCATGGAAGCCACCGGCGTGAATCCCGCACTTTGGGAAGTGCTGCTCGAAAATGCCTGGCGCACGAATGCGCCTGATTTGAAAACTTGGTTGAACGATTATGCGCAACGCCGTTACGGCGCGGAAATTCCGGCAGCGGAACAGGCATGGGCAATTCTGGCCGAAACGGTTTACGACGAACCCCCGCCGTCCAACGAGCACACGGTCAAACCCGCCGTTTGCTCGCGGCCGATTTTGCAGCAGCCGACACTGCCAGCAATCATGGAGCAGCCGATTCAAAACCGGCCGATCACCAAAGCGCATTACGATCCGGCGCGATTGGTTGAAGCGTGGAAACTTTTGCTCGCCGCCGCGCCGCAGGCAAAATCTTCCGACGGCTTTCAATTCGATCTTTGCGACGTTGGCCGGCAGGTGCTCGCCGATTTGAGCGCGCGTTACAACGACCAAATCGTCGCCGCCTGCAAAGCGCGCGACGCAAGACAACTCCGCAAATTGAGCGACAAAATGCTCGGCCTGATTCGCGACATGGACGAATTGACCGGCACGCGCCGTGAATGGCTGCTCGGTGTTTGGATTTCCGACGCGCGCAGATGGGGCGCGTCGCGCGCCGAAAAGAAACTGTGCGAGCGCAACGCCCGCGAATTGCTGACGACCTGGACGCGCTACGACAACATCACCGATTACGCCAACCGCCAATGGAACGGCCTGCTCGGCGATTTTTATTTTCATCGCTGGGAAATTTGGCTCAAGGCGTTGAATGATTCGTTGAAAAAAAACACCCCGTTTGACGAAACCGCCACGCGCGCCGAAATTCGTGATTGGGAAATTTCGTGGACGCGAAATACAAACGG
Organism: Limisphaerales bacterium; assembly: GCA_003455565.1. Classification (GTDB taxonomy): domain Bacteria; phylum Verrucomicrobiota; class Verrucomicrobiia; order Limisphaerales; family UBA11358; genus UBA11358. The sequence goes on along the minus strand of DMQW01000466.1, from coordinate 7,325 downwards.
GCATTTTCAAACCGAGCCGCGCGGCGACGCCGTAGCCATTTCGCAAAAGCTTTTTGAAAAATACGCGTCCGACGCTTCGCGGCCGTTAACAGTTGAAATGAAATAAACCATGAAAAAATTATTCACCATATTGCCCATATTATTTTTGGCTGCGACCGTTTTTTCTGCCGCCAACCAGCCGGCGCTAATTCCGTTGCCGCAAAAAATAGAGCGCCTCGACGGCGCGTTCGTTCTGACGCCGCAAACGCGGATTTACGCGGATTGGGCGTCGCGGCAAACCGCAAAACTTTTGGCACTGCGTCTTCGCCAGGCCACCGGGTATCAGTTGAAAATCAGTAGAAAGATTTTCTCAAGCGCGCCAGTTGCAAACGGCATTTTGCTCACGACCAAAAATACAAACACAAGTCTCGGCGCGGAGGGTTATGAACTCACCGTCACCACCAATTCCGTCGTCATCCGCGCGCCGGCGCAGGCTGGCGTGTTTTACGGCTCGCAAACGCTGTTGCAATTGCTGCCGCCGGAAATTTTTTCAACCAATGTTGTTGCGAATGCGAACTGGCAAATGCCTTGCGTTCAAATTGAGGATTGGCCGCGCTTCAAATGGCGCGGGATGATGCTGGATGTCTCCCGGCATTTCTACAACAAGCTGGAGGTCGAGCGGCTGCTCGACCAGATGGCGCGGTTCAAGTTGAACCGGTTTCATTGGCATCTGGTGGACGATCATGGCTGGCGAATCGAAATCAAAAAGTATCCCAAGCTGACGGAAGTCGGGGCTTGGCGTTCGGGCGTTGGTTTTAACATCGATCCAAAATCCACGACCGCCTACGGCCCGGATGGACGTTATGGCGGATTTTACACGCAAGCCGACATCCGGGAAGTTGTCGCCTATGCGGCGGCGCGGCACATCACCATCGTGCCGGAAATCGAAATGCCCGGCCACTCGCTGGCGGCGCTGGCGGCGTATCCGCAATACGGTTGCACCGGTGGCCCATACACGATTCCCGTGTCAGGCGGAGTTTTCAACGGCATTTATAATCCGGCCAATGAAGAGACATTCCGGTTTTTGGAGAACATATTGACGGAAGTGTTTCAGCTTTTCCCCAGCAGATACATTCACATCGGCGGCGATGAAGTGCGAAAGGAAACCTGGAAAAACAGCCCGGAATGCCAGGCGCTCATGAAACGCGAAGCATTAAAAAACGAGGAGGAGTTGCAGAGCTGGTTCATCCGTCGCATCGAGAAATTCGTCAACGCCCATGATCATGCCCTGATTGGTTGGAGTGAAATTTTGCAGGGTGGTCTGGCAAAAAGCGCCGTGGTCATGGACTGGATCGGCGGCGGGAAAGAAGCCGCAGCCGCAGGGCACAATGTGATCATGACCCCTACGGACTTTTGCTATTTCGACTATTGCCAATCTCTGGATCGTTCGCTGGAACCACATGGGTTCGCCGCTTATTTGCCGCTGCGCAAGGTCTATTCGTTTGAACCCGTTCCCGTCGGACTGACGCCGCCGAATGATTCATACGTGCTCGGCGGACAGGCTAACGTGTGGACCGAATACATCGCTGCAACCACTCATCTGGAATACATGATTTTCCCGCGCCTTGATGCGCTGGCCGAGGTGGTCTGGTCGCCCAAAGATTCCCGAAACTGGGAGGATTTCCAACGACGGCTCAAGGTGGACGAACAGCGGTTGGACGAACTCGGTGTCAACCATCGCCACGACAACACTGTGAAACTTGGCGAGTGGACGCCTTCACAGCTTTCTACGACCAACGTGACGATGGAATGGGACGTGACCGGCAAGGTCAAGGGGCCGGGTCAATATCACGTGACCTTAAACTACGATCATGGCGATAATGGACTCACGATTGTCTCGCTTGCCCTGCTGGAGAATGGCCATGAAATGGCGCGTGACACCCACGCTGGTTTCACTGGCGTCGAGCAACGCAAGCCCGTCTATGTCCTCGACCTGCCCGCGTTCAAGCAGGACGCGCATTATTCCTTACAGGCAAACGTGCGCGGAGAGGGCGGGACGGATTCCTACGGCAGCGTGGGCTGGGTTTTTGTCCCAAGCAAATGAACCGCATCCTTTGATGAAACCATGCATTGCTGCGCCGCTCGACCCCGATTTTCAACCGGCGGTGCTGTTCAGCCGCCATTACATCAAGGCTGCGAAAGCTTCCGGCAAAGCGGTGCCATTGGTCATCGGACTTGAACGCGAAAATGGTTTACTGTCGCGTTTTGAAACAGTGGTCAAAAGCACGCCGGACGCGGAGACGCTGCGTTACGTCGAGCGGCTTGTGAAGTTTCTGCTTTGGGCACGCGGCGGCTGGCGGATCTGGATGGGCGGGCCGCCGGAAATCAGCGAGCACATCGCGCACGGTTATTCCAAATTTGGAGCGCGGAGTTTTGACACCGATTTGATGAGCCGGGTGTATGAACGTCCGTTTGAAGTCGTCGTGACAAGTGCAGATTCCGTTCCCGTCGAACACGAATCCGCCGCCGCGCTGGGCGGTCATCTCGACGGCTGCCGCATCGGGTTTGATCTCGGCGCGAGCGATTACAAAGTCGCCGCCGTCAAGGATGGTGAAGTGGTATACAGCGACGAGTTCCCGTGGAACCCCAAAGACCAGCCCGACCCGAACTATCACTACGAGCACCTCAATTCAGGCTTGAAAAAGGCCGCCGCGCATCTGCCGCGCGTGGACGCGATTGGCGGCAGCTCGGCGGGCGTCATCGTGGACAACAAGATCATGGTCGCGTCGCTCTTTCGCGCCGTGTCGGCGGAAAGATTTCAGGACGCTAAAAATATATTTCTCCGCCTTCGTGACGAGTGGGAAGTGCCGCTGGAAGCCGCCAACGATGGCGATGTGACCGCGCTGGCCGGCGCGATGTCGCTCAAGGCGAATGGCATGTTGGGCATCGCGATGGGTTCCAGCGAAGCCGCTGGTTATTTGAATCCGCGCGGGTGCATGACCGGCTGGCTGAGTGAGCTGGCGTTCGCGCCGGTGGACTACAATCCCGCCGCCGCCGCCGCCGATGAATGGTCGGGCGATTGCGGCGTCGGCGCGCTGTATTTTTCGCAGCAGGCGGTCAACAAACTTTTGCCGGCGGCGAAAATTGAATTGCCGGCCGAAATGGGTCTGCCGGAACGACTCAAGGAGGTTCAATCGCTCATGGCCAAAGGCGATCCGCGTGCCGCGAAAATTTACGAGACCATCGGCGTTTATCTTGGCTACGCGATTCCACACTACGCGGACTTCTATGATTTTCAGCACATGCTGATTCTGGGCCGTGTCATGACCGGCACGGGTGGTGACATTGTGCGGGCCAAGGCGCGGGAAGTTTTGAACCAAGAGTTCCCGGCGGTGGCAAAAAAGATTGCGCTGCATGTGCCGGACGAAAAGTCCCGTCGCGTCGGCCAGGCGGTGGCCGCAGCCAGTTTGCCGGAAATCCAAAAATAAATTTATGAAACTGCATCAATCTACGGCGCAGATTTTTGTGCCAGACGGAAAACCGGTGGCCGAGGCGCTCAAGCGAATAACCCATCTTGGCGTTGGCGCGCATCATGACGATCTGGAGTTCATGGCGTTCCACGGCATCCTCGAGTGTTTCGCCAGCGAGACAAAATGGTTTGGCGGCGTCACCTGCACCAACGGCGCGGGCAGCTCCCGCACCGGTGCGTATGAGGAATACACCGACGCGCAGATGATGGGCGTGCGCCGCACGGAGCAGAACACGGCGGCGACCATCGGCCAATACGGGGTGATGTTCCAGCTCGATTATTCCAGCAGCGCGATCAAAAGCCCGACCGACCTGACGCTGAAAAACGACCTGAAGGAAATCCTCGTCGCGACGCGGCCGGAAGTGGTTTATACCCACAACCCGGCGGACAAGCACGACACGCACATCGGCGTGGTCATCGCGGCGTTGCTGGCGATGCGTGAACTGCCGCGCGACCAGCGGCCCAAGAAAGTTATCGGCTGCGAGGTCTGGCGCAGTCTCGACTGGCTGTCGGACGCGGAGAAAGTTTTGATGGACGTAAGCGGTCACGACAACCTGGCGGCGGCGCTCAACGGCGTGTTCGATTCGCAAATTGCCGGCGGCAAGCGCTACGACCTCGCCACGCTCGGCCGCCGTGCGGGCAACTCGACGTTCTTCGAGTCGCACGCCACGGACAAGGCCAACCAGCTCATTTTTGGCATGGATTTGACGCCGGTGGTGGCGGATGAGACGAAGGACATTTTGGAATTCGTCTGCGGGTTCGTTGGCCGGTTCAATGCCGACGTGAAAGCGAAACTGTGCAAGCGGCTCGGCAAAATCTGAGTTATGGAAATCATCATTCAACCCACAGCCGAGACTGCGACGAACGTGGCGGCGCGGATCATCGCGCACCTCTTGCGCGAGAAGCCGGACGCAGTGCTGGGCCTGGCGACCGGTAGCACGCCATTGCTGCTCTACCGCCAGTTGATCGCAATGAAGTTGGACTGGCGCAAGGTGACGACATTCAACCTGGACGAATACGTCGGGTTGGCGAGCACGCATCCGCAATCCTACCACGGCTTCATGTGGGAGAATTTGTTCCAGCACGTCAACATCTCGAAGCGGAACGTGAACATTCCCGACGGGCTGACGAAGGATGTGCCGAAATTTTGCGCGAAGTATGAAAAGCAGATTTGCGCGGCGGGCGGGATTGACTTGCAGGTGCTGGGCATTGGCACGGACGGGCACATCGGCTTTAACGAGCCGACCTCGTCGCTGGCATCGCGGACACGGATCAAGACGCTGACGCCGCAGACGCGCAAGGACAACGCGCGGTTTTTCGGCAGCGAAGCGCAGGTGCCGCATCATTGTATCACGATGGGCATCGGCACGATCATGGAGGCGCGGCAGAACCTGCTGCTGGCGTTTGGAAAGAACAAAGCCCGCGCCATCGCCGAAGCGGTCGAAGGTCCCGTCACGGCGATGAATCCGGCGAGCGTGTTGCAGCAGCATCCGCACGTGACCGTTTGCCTCGATGAAGCTGCTGCCTCTGAACTGAAGCTGACCCAGTATTACCACTGGGTTTATGACAACAAGCCCGCGTGGCAACAGCTTTAGGAAAAGCATGATCATCACCCCGGAACCCGCAACCACATTGTCCCGTCAGGCGCCAGTGATCCGCTGTCTGCCCTTGCCGGCATTTGACGACCGCGATCTGGACGCGGTGCGCGCAGCGTTTGCGGCGGCGGTGCCCTGCGCGCTGGGCCAGGCGTGGCGTGCGGTGGCGGAACCCGGTTTTGCGCCGGGGCATGTCCGCACCGGCTGGCGGAATGATTCGTTGTTACTGTTCGCCGAATTGACAGACCGCGACATTTTCAACACCGCTACCGGGATTAACCAGCGGATGTGGGAACTGGGTGACACATTTGAGGTGTTCCTGCGACCAGCCGGTCAGACGGCGTATGTGGAATTTCACGTCACGCCAAATAATCAGCGGTTGCAATTGCGGATTCCGAACACCAAGGCGTTGCGCCGAGCTCGGGCGACCAATGTGTTCGACGAGTTTCTTCTCGCGGGGGACTTGTTTCATTCCATGACGTGGGTTCAGCCCGAGAACCAGAAATGGTTCGTCTATGTTGCTATCCCGGTCAATACAGTTTGCAGCCAGGCCAGGCTGAACGCGGGAAGCCGGTGGAATTTTTCCTTCAGTCGCTACGATCATACCCGCAGCGGTGGCGAGCCGGTCGTTTCCTCTACTTCCCCCCACATAGTGGCGGATTTCCACCGTCAACAGGAATGGGGTGAACTAATTTTTTCAGCTTCGTAATGGCTCTGAAACCAATATGAACAAATTAACACTGCTTGTATTAGCCGCCGGCATGGGTAGCCGTTACGGCGGACTCAAACAAATCGACCCCGTCGGCCCCAACGGCGAAACGATCATTGATTACTCCACTTACGACGCCCTGCGCGCCGGGTTCAGCAAACTCATGTTCGTAATCCACGAATTTCTTCAAAAGAGCGGCGGTGAACCGAAATCTGAAAATTACATTCCCAGCACAGTCAATGATCTGGTCGTGGCCCGGCAGGCGCGCGTGAAGATGCTGCGCACAAATGATTCGTGGTTTGGTGTCACTGACCGCGAAGACCGTCCGCGCGTGGTGGAAAGTGTCCGTCAACTCATCGCCCGTGGCGATTATCCTGAAAAGCTCTGGACATGAACTTGAAACAAAACCTTCGCGCCATTGCGTTACATTTCGAAATCCCCGGCGAATTTCTTGAGGCCGCGCCTTACGGCAGCGGGCACATCAATGACACGTATTGCGCCGTCTTCAATCAGGGCGGCACCCGCGTCCGCTACGTTTTTCAGCGCATCAACCACGCCGTTTTCAAAAACCCGGTGGCGCTCATGGAAAACATCCAACGCGTAACAGCGCATCTCGGCGGCAAGGTGGCCGGCAAGCCTGATGCCAGCCGGCGCGTGCTGACGCTCATCCCGACGCATTCCGGCGCGGCGTTTTACCGCGACGACGCGGGCAATTACTGGCGCGTCTATATTTTCATCGAGGCCGCACGCGGTTACGACGCGGTGGAAAGTCCGGCGCAGGCGCTGTCGGCGGCCAAGGCTTTTGGCCGGTTTCAAAAAATGCTGGCCGACCTGCCTGCACCGCGTCTGAACGACACGATTCCTGATTTTCACCATACGCCGAAACGGTTCGCCACGCTGGAGAGGGCGATTGCCGCCGACGCCGTTCACCGCGCGAAGCTGGCCCGGCCGGAAATTGAATTCGCCCTGCGCCACAAGGCGATTTGCAGCGTGCTGCTCGACGCAAAACTGCCGGAACGCGTCACGCACAACGACACCAAGTTCAACAACGTGCTGCTCGACGACGCGACGGGCGAGGGCATCTGCGTGATCGATCTGGACACCGTGATGCCCGGTCTGGCGCTTTATGATTTTGGCGACATGGTGCGCACCACGACCAGCCCTGCGAAGGAGGACGAGCGCGATTTGTCGAAGGTGACGATGCAGTTCCCGATGTTCGAGGCGCTGGCGCGCGGCTACTTGAGTTCGGCGGCAGATTTTCTGACGCCGGCGGAGAAAAAGTTATTGCCGTTCTCCGGCAAGCTCATCACATTTGAAATCGGCATGCGCTTTCTTACGGATTACCTGGCGGGCGACTCTTATTTCAAGGTTCACCGCAAAGGCCACAATCTCGACCGCTGCCGCACGCAGTTCAAACTGGTCGAGTCCATCGAGCAGCAGGAAGCGGCCATGAATAAACTGGTGGAGACCATATGAAATGAGAATTCTAGTCACCGGCGGCGCGGGCTTTATC
>DMQW01000155.1:3025-5208 GCA_003455565.1 Limisphaerales bacterium | reverse complement strand
CACGGGAATTTTCTTTTGCTCCAGTCGTTCGCGCAAGGCGCGGTTCGCCCGTCTCGTCGCGGGAAATTCGGAGTCAGCAATGACAATAACGCGCGGCTGAATCGCGTCAATCAGCGCATCGCAAAGCGGTTCGCCTTCCGTGGGCAATCCGGCGACAACGATGTCTGCGTGCAAATCGTCCGGGCGCTCCAGCAAGGCGCTCTGTCCGGCGCGGCCCAGATCGGACAGCAGTAAAATTCTCGTGCCGTGAAAATCTCCGAGCAGCACCAGCGCGTTGTCGTCGGCCTTGGTAAAATTATCATTCGCGCCCGGATGCAAAACCTGCCAGCAGCGGTTCGTTTCGCCGAAGCGCAAAGTTTGATGGCGCGAGGGTGGTTTTTCAAACTGCGAAATAATTTCACGATACGCGCCGGATCGGAATTTTGTGTCGCCAGTCCACAGCTCGCCGATGCCAAAAAGTTTGTCGAGGGATGGCGTGCCGCCGCAATCGCGCAGGCTGCCCTCGGTCAAAACGAGGCGCGGAATTTTATTTACGCCCTGGGCGCGGAGAAACGGTTTGAGCGTGAAACCAACGGCGTCTTCGCTGCCGCAGTTCATGAGCCAGTCGTTGCTTTGCCCGTCGGCGTCCACGAAAACCGCATGCCCGCCGTTGAGCGGCAGCACGGTCAAAGTGGTTTCAGCGCGCGACGACTGCCATTGCCAGCCGTAAATGCCGGCGATGAAAATTAAAATTGTCGCGCCGAAAAATTTTCTTCGCACGGTCTTGAACCAGCCGCTGAACGCGGCGATGAGTGTGGCGTAATAAATTCCAATCGTCGCCAGCGACGGTGCGGGAACATAGAAATATGCGCCGGGAATTTTTTCCGCCCACTCGCTGACGCGGGTCATGGCGACCATGAAAAACCAGGCGGCGTGATTGAACAGTTCGGTGAGCCACGGCAGCCAGTGGCCGCAGACGAGTGCGCCGAGATTGGCCATCAAGGCGAAGGTGCCGAGCGGCACGGCGAGGAGGTTCGCCGGCGTGGAGACCGGGCTGAACAGGTGAAAATAATAGGCGGAGAGCGGAATCGAGCCGATCCACGCGGCAAAGGACAGGCCGCAGTAACGCGCGGATTGCCGCGAAAATAAAATCAGCGCCCGCCGCCAGCGCGGCAGCAATTCATCGGGCAGCAGCGGATCGTGCCGCAGGAGCCGGTCAAAAAAATCGTTCAGCGGCGGCAGCATGAGCGCGATGACCAGCATGACGAAAAAGGAAAGTTGAAAGCTCGCCTCGAAAAGCTGGCGCGGATCCCAGGCCAGAATGATGAAGGCGGCGGCGGCGAGCGAGTTCAGCAAATCGCTGGGCCGTTTCAGCGCCCAGCCGCCGAGGACGACGGTCATCATCACCGACGCGCGGACGGCGGAAGGTTCCCAGCCGGTCGCCGCCGTATAAAACCAGATGGTCGGAATCGCGATGGCGCCGCACCATGCCCGCGAGAGCCGCAGCACGCGGAGAAATGTAACAATCATGCCGGACAAAAGCGCGATGCGGAGTCCGTCAATCGCGAACATGTGCATCGTGCCGGCGCGGAGAAAGGGTTCGCCGATGTCGCCGGTGAAGGCGGTGCGCCAGCCGAGCGTCATCGCCCAGAGCAGGCGCAGCGGTTCGTCTTCGGCGGGCAGGCCGAGCGCGAGCGTGTGCCGCGACCAATTGAGAAAACGGTCGGTCAACGGCGGCCGGCGCAATTGCGGTTCAAGAATTTTCCAGTCGTTTGTGGATTCGGTTTTGAGCTGATAATAAATGCCGCGCGTTGCCAGGAAACTGCGGCTGTCAAAAAGTCCGTCCGCCAGCGGCGGCGGCGGGCGGGCGGCGATGCCGGTTATTTCCGCGCGCTGCCCGGCGAAGAAATTGGTCGCGGGCAAACCCGGTGTGTTGACAAGAATGTCGCCGGTGGCGGGAACAAAGTTTTCCTGAAGGCGCATTTCGTTGACGCGAAAGATGGCGACGCTGTGCCAGATTTCCTCGCCATCGCGTTCGACCAGTTTCAGCCGGGGAGTCTCAGCGAGCGTGCCACGCACGGTGACAATTGCGGCCTCGGAGCCGAGGCGCGTCCGCAAATCAGTGGGCGAAATAATGGCGGTGCGACAGGTAAAATTTGTCCAGCCGACGAGCAGCAGCAGCGGCCAGATGAGGAACGGACGAA
>DMQW01000155.1:0-2792 GCA_003455565.1 Limisphaerales bacterium | reverse complement strand
GCGGCGGCTGAAACAATTGCGCGAGCAAAAGCCCGGTGGCATAGGCAAAAACGACGGCGGCAAAGGGACGGTTCATTTTCTACCAGCGTTTCAAGACCTTGCTGATCAGCCAGAGGAGCAGCAATCCAATCGCTCCGCCGCTGGTGTCAATGGACACATCTGAAACCTGCGCCGTGCGCGTGGCCACAAAGATTTGATGAAATTCATCGCTGGCCGCGTAGAGAAAAACCATGGCGAGCGCGAGTCCGGCTTCCGGCCAGTGCCACGGTCGCGCAGCATTTTTTTGTGGCTGCCGGATGGCGCGCCAGAACAGCAGCGCGAGGACGGCGTATTCCGTCAGATGGGCGCTTTTGCGGAAGAGATAATGAATCTGCTCAACGCGGGTCTGTGACATTTGCGGAAACAACCAGTGCAGCAGCGGCTCAAGAACAATCGAAGAGTGATGGGCGGATTGGGCGTCGCTCGACGCAATGAAAATCACGGCCATCCAGATGAACAGTGGCAGCCAGAATTTCAGGGCCGGGCGATTGATTTGCACGCCGGATGAAAACCTGATTCACCGCGCACGGCAACCAGAATTTCCAAACGATTGCGTTTGCCAAGTTGCGCCAGTTTTGGCACACCAAAGCCCCGATGAAAAAGTTGATTGCCATTCTTGCGCTGGTCGCGGTCGCCGCCGTGGTGCGCGCGGCGTTGCCGCAGCCGGATTTGATCGCGCAAATCCATTTTGCTGGCGCGCAAAAAATTTCCTCCGACAAATTTTTTCCCGCGTTCACGAATGAATTTTCCTCCGCCGAGGCGCACGCGCTGGCGGGCCAGACGTTCGACAAACTTTCGCACGTGCCGGGCGCGTGGTTCAAAACAAAAATTCCCGCCGACGCGGGCGACGGCGCGGCGCTATTGCGTCCGCTGTTCGACGATTTGCCTGCGTCGGAATGGTTTTTTGAAGCGCGCGACACGACGAACGGTTCGCCGGAATTTGCACTGGCGGTTCGTTTGAGCGACGCCCGCGCGCAACTCTGGGAAAACAATCTGCAACAACTTCTCGAAGCGTGGACAAAAATTCCGGCCAAAAAAATTCCCGGCGGCTGGGAACTAAAAAAGCATGAGCCGCCGAATTTGATCCGCGTGACAGACCATGGCGGCTGGCTTGTAGTTGGCTGCGGCCAAAATGAATTGCCGTTGAGCAAAAAAATCCTCGGTGAAATTTTTTCAAAGCAATCGAAATACGTTTGGTCATGGTTGAGTCTGGACGTGAATTGGCCGCGGCTGGCGCAGTGGTTTCCGGGGTTGAAGGAATTCGGTCTGCCGGAAACGCAGTTCACCGTCACCGCGCCGGATACGGACCTGCGCATCAATGGGAAATTCTTTTTTTCCGAAAATCTTTCGCCTGCATTGGAAGCGTGGCGCGTGCCGACGAACACGCTGCACCAGCCGTTCATCAGCTTCACCGCCGTGCGCGGGTTTGCGTCGTGGCTGAAGCAGCGGCCATGGGCGCAGCCTTATCAGATTTTGCCCGCGCCGAACCAGTATTTCACCTGGGCGCTGCCGCAGATTCCGTTTCAGACGTTCGCGGCCATTCCGGTTCCGAATGCAGCGGAGGCTTTGAATCAGGCTTACGCCCGGTTGTTGCCGGTCTTTAATTCCGGCAACGCAGAATTCCTCACGCCGTTCACGCTGGAGCTGACGAACAACGAAATCGGTTTTCGCGGCGTGCCGTTTGTTTCGCTATATTTGCAGGCGAAGCAGGAACCGGCGGGACAATTTCTGCTAGCCGGAGCATTTCCGAATTCGCCACGTTCCAAGCCGTTGCCGGCGGATTTATTCACGCGGCTCGCGGAAAAGAATCTCGTGTTTTACCATTGGGAAATCACCGCTGAACGGCTGCCGCAGGTGTTGAACTTGAGCCAGCTCGGCCTGATGCTGACCTCGCACAAACAGCTCGAAGGAAATTCGGCGGCGCTCAAATGGGTGCAAAAAATCGGTCCGACGCTCGGCAACACCACCACGGAGATCACGCAGTCCGGCCCGGCGGAAATGACCTTCACGCGCAAGGCAGCCGGCGGTTTCACGGCGGTGGAATTGTTCGCGCTGGCGAACTGGCTGGAGGCGGTAAATTTTCCCGGCTGCAATCTGAAACTCCCGCCGCGTCCGGCGAAATTTAAACGGCTGCATCCGCAACCTCCCGGCGTGGTGCCCGTGCCCGCACCGGCACACTAAAATTTCATGCTCAAACTTGGCGTCAACATTGACCACGTCGCCACACTGCGCGAGGCGCGTTATCGCGGTCGCGGATTTGGCGAACCTGATCCGGTCGCTGCCGCGCTCGTGTGCGAGGCGACGGGCGCGCACGGCATCACCGCGCATCTGCGCGAAGACCGGCGGCACATCCAAGATCGCGATGTCTGGGCGTTGCGCGAAAAAATCAAGACGCGGCTGAATCTGGAAATGGCGAACGTGCCGGAGATTGTTGCCATCGCGCTCAAGCTGAAACCGGAGATCGTCTGCATCGTGCCGGAACGGCGATTGGAAGTGACGACCGAAGGCGGACTGGACGTGGTCGCCGCCGAAAAATCTCTGGCCGAGACGCGCAAGAAAATGAACGACGCGGGCATCGAAGTGAGTTTGTTCATCGCGCCGGATGAGCGGCAGATTGAAGCCAGCGCGCACACCGGCAGCCAGTTCATTGAATTGCACACCGGCCAGTTTGCGGAACTTTTTTATAGTAGCAGCCAACGTGAGTTGGCTCATTTTGAAAAAGACGGGGAAAGTCAGAGCCGACTCACGTCGGC
>DMQW01000022.1:865-13864 GCA_003455565.1 Limisphaerales bacterium | reverse complement strand
GGCCTGGACGGCGCCGGCGGCAATGTGCATGTCGTCGAAGGCGGCTACATCCGCCAACAGTCAGTGAGCAACGCGCTTGCGCGGATTGTCTCCGCCGGCTGCGGGGACGACGATGTGGTGCTGGTGCATGATGCGGCGCGGCCTCTGATCGACCCTGCCACGATCGACCGCACCATCGATGCAGTCGCGGAGCACGGCGCCGCGATCGTCGGTCTGCCCGCGGTGGATACGATCAAGCAGGTGGAGCGGACGGCGCATGGCGCGATTGTGACCGCAACCATTCCGAGGGAGAGAATCGTCCAGGCGCAGACTCCGCAGGGAGCGCGCTGCGGGCTGCTGCGGCGCGCGTTCGCCGAGGCTGCCGCAGACGGGTTCGAGGGCACCGACGAGGCAAGCCTGTTGGAGCGCGCCGGCATCGTCGTCGCTGTTGTCCCCGGCTCGGCCAAGAACTTCAAGATCACCCAGCCCGGAGACCTCGAGCTGGCGGAGTTTTATCTGGCGGCTGCGAAATGAGTATGCGGATCGGCTACGGGTTTGACTCACACGCATTCAAGGCCGGCGTGCCGCTGGTGATTGGCGGCCTGGTCATCGAGCACTCCGAGGGCCTTGCCGGCCACTCCGACGGCGACGTGCTGCTGCATGCGATCACCGATGCATTGCTGGGAGCGGTTTCGGCCGGCGACATTGGCACGTTCTTTCCGCCAAGCGATCCGCGCTGGAAGGGCGCAGCGTCGAGCGTATTCCTGCAGACGGCGCTTGAGGAAGTCGCGACCGCGGGATACAAGATCGTCAACATCGACACTGTGCTCGTCATGGCTCAGCCGAAGATCGTCCCCATCGCCGGAGAGTTGCGCGAACGGGTTGCGGAGCTTCTGGGTGTGAAACCGGGCGAGGTGGGCATCAAGGCGAAGACGCCGGAAGGCCTGGGGCTCGACCATGTGGCCATGGCGCATTGCACGGTGCTGCTCGAGAGCCTGCACGCGCCGGAGGCGCTGGAGCATATGGTTGCGACGGCGGACGCCGGATCTGAGGAAGAGTTGAACGCCGTGGTGGAGGGGCTGATCGGCAGCCGGCGAGATATTTCCGCGCTCGGACGCAAAGTTACTCCGTTCGATACGGACGATCTGACGTAGCAATGGGTGGGTGAGAGAGTGGGCGGAATGATTACGACGGTGCAGCAACACATCCTGCAGCAGCAGCAGGAGATTAGCGAGGCCAGCGGGCGGTTCAGTTGGCTGCTGAGCGGGATTACGCTGGCGACAAAGATGGTCGAGGCGAAGATTCGCACGGCTGGGCTGAGCGATGTGCTCGGCGCGTTCGGGCAGACCAACGTGCAGGGCGAGCAGCAGCAGAAGCTCGACGTCTTTGCCAACCAGGCGCTGCTGCATTGCCTGGGGCTGCGCGATTCTGTCGCCGCGCTGGTGAGCGAAGAGGATGAAGAGCCGGTGACGTTCAACCGCTCCGTCGACACCGGCAAGTACATCATCGTCTTCGATCCGCTGGACGGCTCGTCGAACATTGACGTCAATGTGAATGTTGGGACGATCTTCAGCGTGCTGCGCAGGCTGCCGTCGGACACGACCGACCTGCAGGCGTCGATTCTGCAGCCGGGATACACGCAGGTAGCGGCCGGCTATGTGGTGTATGGACCGTCGACAGTGCTGGTATATACGACCGGTCATGGCGTGCATGGGTTCACGCTCGACCCGACAATTGGCGCGTTCGTGCTGACCAACGAGAACATGAAGATGCCCGAGCATGGGAACTACTACAGCGTGAACGAAGCCAACGCGGCGAGCTGGCCGGATAAGTATCGCGAATATGTCGGCAAGCTGCGTTCGGGCGCGCTGGGACGGCAGTACAGCTCGCGCTATATCGGCAGCCTGGTCGCGGACTTTCATCGCACGCTGCTGAAGGGCGGCGTGTTTCTGTATCCGCCGACCAAGGACCAGCCGGGCGGAAAATTACGTCTGCTGTACGAGGCGAATCCACTTGCGTTTATCGCCGAACAGGCCGGTGGAATGGCGTCGAACGGAAACGGCCGCATCCTCGACATCAAGCCCGAGGGCATTCATCAACGCACGCCGTTTATGGTGGGCAGCAAGCGGGAGATGGAAGCGCTCCTTGATGGTCGGGCGACAGATGGGCGGGCGAAGTGAGCGAGTCGACAGATTCAGGGTTCAAGGCAGTCGTTACGGACATCAGGCTGGAGTCTCGCGAAGGCGGGACAGTGCGCTGGCGCATGACGCTGGACCACACCGACTTTGGGGCCGGGGATGTGGGAGTACTAGAGGCTGTAGCCCGCAGCGGGACGCGCATCGAGGTTCCGGTGCTCGCAGTTCTGGTTGACGATGGCGACATCTGGCATATCGTCGAGAAGCCGCTTGCCGGCGGCACAGATGTAGTCGGACGCGTTACGCGCTGATCAAATCCCCTCGCCCATGCTGACGTGATCCGGCCTCGAAGCCATATCGCTGCGATACTGTGCACGCTCTTCTTCCTCCACCGTGAACGGGCTCTCAGGTTCCTGGCGAGCCGATTGAAACTCGCCATCCAACCGCTCCAGGCGAGTCTTCAGCCGCTTCACCTCATCGGCCAGCGCGATGATGACATCCGAAAGCGGATCGCTTACTTCATGCGGATCGGTGATGAGCACACGTTTGCCGCCCTGATAAACAATGTGCGCCGGAACCCCGACCACGGTCGAATCCGGAGGCACGTCGCGCACCACAACCGAGCCCGCGCCAACGCGTGAATTCTCGCCAATCGTAATATTGCCCAGGATGTTGGAGTTGTTCCCGACAAACACGCCATTGCGCAACGTAGGGTGACGTTTGCCTTCATCTTTTCCGGTGCCGCCCAGCGTCACTCCCTGGTAGAGCGTCACATCGTCGCCAACGATCGCAGTCTCCCCAATCACTACTCCCATACCGTGATCGATAAAGAGTCGTCGTCCAATCCGCGCTCCTGGATGAATTTCGACACCCGTCCAGAAGCGCGTGATCTGCGACAGGAAACGCGCCAACAGCCTCTGATTCCCGCACCAGAGCCGATGCTGAATCCGATGCGCCCAGACGGCATACAAGCCCGGATAGCAGAGCAGCACCGTCGCCTTGGATGAGGCGGCGGGGTCGCGTTCGAACACGCACCGAATGTCTTCGCGAATCGAGGCCAACAGGTTCATGGAGCGATGGGGGACGTCGGAGTATGCAGCGCCTGCTGTCGCAGTTCGTCGAACAGCAACGTGGAAAGATACCGCTCGCCGAAGCTGGGAATGATGACGACGATCAATTTGCCCGCGTGCTTCGGTTCTCGCGCAAGCTGCAACGCCGCATGCACCGCCGCGCCGGAAGAGATGCCGACCAGCAAGCCTTCCTCTTTGGGCAACCGCCGCGCCATGGCAAAGGCCTCGTCGTTGGTGACCTGGATGACCTCGTCGATCAGGTCCGTCTTCAATACCTGCGGCACGAAGCCTGCGCCGATGCCCTGAATCTTATGCGGCCCCGGCGCGCCGCCGGAGAGCACCGCGCTGTCCGTTGGCTCCACCGCCACCGTCCAGAACCCCGGCTTCTTCGCCTTGATGTACTCGCTCACGCCGGTCAGCGTGCCGCCGGTGCCAACGCCCGATACCAGAATGTCCGCAGTGCCGTCTGTGTCGTTCCAGATCTCCGGGCCGGTTGTGTCGAAGTGGATCTTCGGATTCGCAGGGTTGTTGAACTGTTGCAATATGTGGGAATTTGGCGTCTCGCGCGCCAGTTCTTCGGCCTTGGCGATTGCGCCCTTCATGCCGCTCGGCCCGGGCGTCAGCACGATTTTTGCGCCGAAGGCCAGCAGCAGGATGCGGCGCTCAACGCTCATCGTCTCCGGCATGGTGAGCAGCACCTTGTAGCCGCGCGCGGCGGCGACCATCGCCAGGGCGATGCCGGTGTTGCCGCTGGTCGGCTCAATGATGACGGTGTTGCGTTTGAGCACACCGCTTTTTTCGGCGGCCTCAATCATCGCCATGCCGATACGATCTTTGACGCTGCCGAGCGGATTAAAAAATTCGCACTTAAGGAGAATCGTGGCGTCAACGCCTGCGGTGACTTTGTTCAGTTTGACCAGCGGCGTGTGGCCGACGGTTTCAATGATGTTGTTGTAGATGTGTCCCATAATTTTTTTGTGGTTAAATTGTTTGTGTCAAGTTGTGCCGAATGTGGCGGGCGGGCAAGTAATTTTTCACTGAATTGGAAAACATCCAACATCCAACAACGAACTCTGAACGCCCAACGAAGCGCAGGTTCAACGACTTGTTTTCAATTCGATGTTGAGCGTTGGATGTTCGATGTTGGATGTTTCTCCGTCGGTTAAAACAATAAGTCCCTGTCCGACCTTGCGGTCGGACAGGGACAAATGGGGGATGGGAGTTCGCCATGCTCTCTTTCCCGAACCGGCATTAGGCGCGCCCTTGCGGGGCTGCCGGCTTCCCGACGCCATTCTCCACGGCAAGCGGAGTTATCGGCCTCGTAGCAGGGCCGTCCGGCACTTTTCAGCGCGCGGAATTATTGAGTGAGGCTTTTCAGCTCGCTTCGGCTGGTGGTTGCGCCACCGGCCTGCGAACCAGGTCAAGACACGCCTGTAATTTTTCCGCGTCTTGACCATTAGCACTGGGTCGGCCGCTGCTTTTGACAGCGCGTTTGCCCATTGCCACGGGTCTCGCCTCTGCTCTCTCAAGTTGCCTTTCTTTCACAGTCCAGCGGTGTCGTTTTTAACATCGCCGGCGCTTGGAAGTTTTTCACAAAACCTGCCGAGCTTCGTGGCCTTCCCCATGCGTGCGCTCCTTTTGTCGCCTTTCGGCGTTTTTCGCTGGGCGGTTCCAATTTTATTTGAACCCGCCAGAGCCGCCCGCAACGTGCTGATGCACAGTAGCAACTTTTCACCCTCTGGGTGACTGCGATTCGTCCAAGCTCGAAACCTGCCCGGACTACTTGACTCAACTCGGAACGGTTTCTAATCGCCCCTCATTTCCTAGTCCCTCATTCGCATTTGACGGTGTGCGAACACCGCCAGAGGAACTGGTGAATTCTGCCTCCGCTGCCGGCCTTGCGGTCGGTTTAAGAGGAGCCGTGTCAACCAGCCTGACCCGGCTTTTCCCCAGTTGCCTGGGATTATCCTGAAACGAACAACTTCCATTTTACTTTCCGCTGCCCGCTTCGTTCTTTCAATGAACTGGTAACACTCTATCACAATTTTCCGTTTCGCCTATGAATTGATATGCACAACTTATCCACCGAAAAGCTGCGGTGGAGAACAGGTGAACAACTTACTCCAGCCTTTCAAATCAAGGCTTCCGTGAATTTGCACCGCAGAATTATTCACCGGAAAACTGCCGCCAAAAACTGGCGGTGAACAAGTCGGCGCAGGAATTTTGTTGGGAAAAATTGATTTCGTACAATCAACGAATACCTGGCCCGAAGTGTTCTGCGGCATCGAATTTCACTGGGCCTGTTGATAGACCCGAACGTAATCAACATACATGTCGGCTAGGCCGTGATACCGCGACAAATCAACGGGCCACCCGCCGCCGGTGGCCAGGTTGATCAAAAAGAAAAAGCGGCTTTGTTTGGAGCGCGGAAGCGTCGCGTGCCGCCCCACTTCGATATTGTCGCAATAGTAAATCGTGTCCGTTTCAGTGATTTTACAGCCATAGGTGTGGAAGGTTTCAAACCAAGTGGAGTCAATGCCGAACTTGCGCAGGTGAATTGGACTGTGCATCCCGTCGAATGCCTGTTTTTCAATGGCCTTGCCGGCCTCACCTTGATCCCAGCAATGGGGAGTGATCATATAACTGTCGTGAGCGTTCGGCTCGTGCGGGCCTTCCCCGCCGTAAGCTTCAACAATGTCCAGTTCATCGCAAGGCACTTTGATGCCTTTGACCTGATCCGTCATGTAGTCCGTCAGCAGCCAGAAGGCCGGCCAAGTGCCGATGGCGTTTGGGCCGATGAACCGGCATTCAAAGTAACACGGTGCTTTGGCGGTGATGCCGCTGGCGTCATTCTTAAGAGAGGAAATCAGGCCGGAACTGTGGGTCTTGTCACTGGCCCGAATCCGCAGATAAGTGTCGGCCTGCGAAAACGGATTTTTCGCGGAGTCATAACCGGAAAACGTGTGTATGCTGAAGTCCTGCGAGCCACCCGGCGGCTTGTGATCGTAATAGGTGGCCTTGGAATCCGTGCTCGAAATTGAGAGCCGTCCGTTGAAGTCGTCGGCGAAGACCAGTGACATTCCTTTCGCCGCCAGCGGCGGGTCTTTGGGCATTCCTTCATTCCAGGCAACGCCGCCCTGGTTGTAGAGTTGCAAATAGCAATTGTCTTTAAGCGCACCGTTCGCGCCATTGATCCTCACCGTGATTGGCCCATGCGGATAGGCATCGGCTGGAAACATGAACGAGCCGTTGCCGTTCTTATCAAGATCAAGCGTGGCGACTGTGGAATCTGAACCGAGCGCCCCGCCTTGCTTCCAACATTTCGCAATCACTTGCTTGAAGCCCGGGGCCGAAATATTGATGGGCATGTTCCCCTTTATTTCGGAGCAATACGCCGGCGAGGTCACGGACACCTGGCCACCCAGGATTTCGTTGGCACTCCGGTCGGAATCAACGCGGAGGGAATCGAAACCCAGATCGCTCTCAACCGGCAACAAGTTCGCTCCATCTTTGGGCTGCCCAATCGTGAACGAAATCTCGGTGATCGGATAGTCAATCCGGCCGTTCTTGTCTCCGCCCCACGTCTCATGGCCGGAGTCGAGATCAATGACAGCTTCGCGCCAGCCGGTAAAATCAATGATCCCGCCCTGGCCCGAATTGTTGCTGAACTGGTGCGTTTCACCACCGGCGTCGTTTACCCTCACTCCGTAAGAACACTTCGAGTTGTCGCCCTTGAGCCAGAACCTTAGTTTGTGAACCGGCATTTGAATCTTCACCTTGATTGGAATTCCAAGGTATTGATAACTCCCCGCGCCGACGAAGTGGTAATGCAGCTTCAGACATTGCTTCCCGTCGTGTGGCTGATCGGGCGACAACTGGACGGAAGCATTCTCGTTGGGAATATTGACAACCCAAACCGTGAACGGCGAAGAACTCTTTTCAAAATCTTCGACCATCACCGATGTCGCTCCCCAAGCCGGCGCGATCGCACTCATCAGCATGAGGCACAAGCAACCTAAGTTTGCTTTCAGGCTCATAGTCATCATAGTCATATTCCAAATCAGTTGACCGGCGTTGATGCAAACCAGCAGCCGAATGCCGGCCATCAAATCCGATTATTCGTGCCAGAAGCTGCCGTCAGTCCAGCCAAGTCTCTGCCAACCGGCTTGGTCCCGTCGGGCCACTTTCCAAATATTGAAATTGAAAGGTCCGCTGCCGGATCTATTTATGAAAAAATTTCAGTCCAGATGATTCGCCGCATCGGAAACGCCCGCGACCACTTCCTCGCGGGTTTTCAAATTGCGGATGCGGACGTAACTGTCGCTGTCCATCCGCGCCGTGTAAGCCACTTTCAAATCCTGCGCGCGCTTGAACTGCTTGTCCGGCTTGGCGGGCGTGAGCGGATACTCCACCGCATAACCGGCCGCGCGCAAATCATGGACCAGCTTGAGCGAAACCGGACGCAACGCCTCGTCCTCGACCAGCACAAACACATCCGTCGTCGCGTCAAATTTCGGCAGCAGTCCGCGCGCCTTCAGCAGCTCCAGCAGCACCACGTCGCCCATGCCGAAGCCGAGCGCGGGCAGATTCACCTTGTCGCCACTGATGAGTTTCACGAGATTGTCGTAGCGTCCGCCGCCGGCGATGGCGCGAAATTCTCCTTTGCGATCAAAGGCCTCAAACACGACGCCGGTGTAATACGCAAGGCCGCGAATCACCTGGTAATCAATTTTTACAAAATCGCGCAGGCCGCGCGCGGCCAGATTGTTGAGGATGTATTTCAACTCGGCGGTCGGCTCGCCTTGCTCGATGAACGCGTTGATGGCCGCGCGCGAAAAGCCCATCGCCGCGAGCTTCTTTTCACTTTCTTCCGGCGCGGTTCGTTCCAGTTTGTCAATGATCTGGAAAAAATTATATTCGTGCGCGGTGTCGCCGCCGCCGTGCTTGAAAAAATCCTGCCATGCATTGCGGCTGCTCAAGCGGATGACAAAATCCTCCGCCGTCAGGCCAAATGCCCGCAGCGTGTCAATCAACAGCGCGATCAATTCCGCGTCCGCCGCCGGATCGGTCTCGCCAACGAGATCGGCGTTGAACTGGAAATGTTCCCGCAGCCGGCCTTTTTGCTGGCGTTCGTAGCGGAACAGTTGCGGGATGGCAAACCACTTGATCGGCTTTTTGTAATTGCGTTCGTGCGCGGCGACCATGCGCGCGAGCGTCGGCGTCATTTCCGGCCGCAACGAAACTTCGCGGTCGCCCTTGTCCTTGAAATTGTAGAGCTGCCCGACGATTTCCCCGCCGGATTTGGTGGTGAACAGGTCGAGCGGTTCCAGCGGCGGGCCGTCGTATTCGCGGAAGCCGTAACGTTTGGCGGTCGTGCGCCATTTCTCAAAAATGTATTGGCGCGCGTCGCAGCTCCACACATCGGTGTGCGGCAGCGGTTCAGGATAAAAATCGCGAAAGCCGGGCAGTCGTTCCATGCCCGACAAGATAAGAAAAAAATTGAATTAGGAAAGCAGGAAGGCAGGAAAGGTTTTTTTCCACAGATGGGAAAAGATTTTGTCCGCAGATTTCGCGGATTAACGCAGATTTCTTTTTACACGATTTTTTCTGCGCAATCTGCGGATGCTTTTTTATCTGTGTCCAGCCGTGGTTTCAACTCTTCGGCGTGAGCTTCAAAACTTCCGCGCGCATTTCTTTGCCGGCCTTGAATTTCACCGTGGCGCGGGCGGGAATCGGCACGTCAACGTCCGGTTTGTTTGGATTGCGCCCGACGCGCGCCTTGCGGATTTTCACGTCAAACACCCCGAAGTTGCGGAGTTCCACCTTGCCGCCCTGGGCAAGCGCTTCGGTGATGTAGTTCAGAGTTTTTTGCACGACATCAAACACCTGGATTTGGATCAGCCCGGTTTCTTCACTGATGCGCACGACGAGATCGCGTTTGGTAAGGGTCATAGTTTTGATGAGTTTTATGTTGTTCTGATTTTTTGATAAATCATTGGACGATGCGAACCGTCCAAAAATCGCTGGCCAGATTCTCATCCGTCACATAGGCGTATGGCAAGGTAAAATATCCTTTCATCCCCCACCCGCTGCCCCACGAATTACGGACGATAAACCACTGCTTCGCATCGTCATAGCCCACGGCGACAACCGCGTGGCCGCCCACCGTTTGCTCGCCGGATTTGGGCAACGGCGCGTGACCCGTCTTGGCCACTGGCGGGCTTTCAAAACTTTCATACACCGTGAAGCCAAACACAAACGGATAGCCCGACGCCAGACAGCCTTTGAGCTGGCCCAATGTCTGCGTGACGCGTTGATAAGAAACCACCTTGTATTTCAAGGCATCGTTGTAGCACGCCGCCAGCGGTTTGGTTTTAAATTTGGCGGGAACATACGGCCATTCGGTTTCCGGGCAATCGCCCTGCGCGCCGACGCTTTTGATGCCGTCGCGGATTTGCGCCCCGCTGTCCGAGGCCACCGAATGTTCCGTCACCCGTTCGTTGTAATAGATGAACAGCCGCGACGGCACAAAATCCACCAGCTTTTGTTTCAACCGGTCGAACTGGATGGCGGCCCCGATGGCGTTGGCCGTGCAACTGCCCAACTGACCTTGATCATAAACCGGCGGACACTGGCTGCGTAAATCCATCTTGGCGGGAACCAGCCCGAGGGCGGCCAGCGGCGCGGCGTAAAGATAATCCCGGTGATCCGGCAGATCCGGCTGCCAGCCGTAACGGCTCGTGGTAAAAGATTTTTTGGAGTTCATCTTTGGTGGTGATTGCACCATGAATTGCCATTTCACCGGAAATGTCCAGAAAAAAGTGAAACTAAACCAACTGATTCCACACTCACCCGCAATTTACTGTTTGGGAGTGCCTGGGTTCGCAATCAAAGATGAACCGCCAGCCGCAGTTGCATCTGCCGGCGTTAATGGTGTTGGTGGTAATGGCGGCATCAAACCTTTATCAACTAGCTCCTGGGTATCCAGCCGATTTTTCTCAATCATCAGAACTTGCGCTTCAGGTGAAAGATTTTCTTGCGGTTGCGCACCATTGCTACCACCCGGAGCCGTCCCGCCAAAACTGGGCATGGCGGAAGCATTTGGATTGCCTCCAGTTGCCGGATTATCTCTAGCCGAAGGATTACCGCCGGGCAGATTACGACCCTGGCCAAAACGGCTGGCACCGACGCCAGCACCACCCGGAAGCATTCCACGCGTGGGAGCCAGACCCGGAACCCCGGCTCCGCCGCCCGCCGGCGCCGGGCCGGAAGCATTGGGCGCATTGGCCAGCGGCAATTCCTGGACCACGCCATGGTTGTTGAACGTCACCAAGCTGGCCGGTTCATCAATCTTGGTCACCTCAATTTCGTCCTGCCGCTCGCCTTCACTCAAGACATAGGCTTCTTCCTTGGCAGGCGGCTGGCCGGGCTTGGGTTTGCCCGCCGCCACCTTGAACAGCACCTGCAATTTACCAAAGATGGTCATGAAGCCGGTGAGCGTGATTTTGGGCGGTGGATCACCCGGCGGCGCTTCCGGTGCCGTATTGGCGGGAATGGGCACCAGATTGAATATGTTCCGCGCCACCATCGCGGCGTAGGGTTTATCGGACGCCGCCACCTCGCCTGCGTGCGCACTGGCACCGGCCAGCAGCACGGCGACCAAAACAATTTGTCCGGCAGATTTCATGGTTTCAATATAACGGCTGGTAAGGTGAACACCAACGGGAAATCAAAGTTGCATTTTTTCCGTAACAGCGGACGTCAGTTCGCTCATGCTGATCTTTGGGCTGAAGGATGCAATTTGAAGAAAGGAAATGAGTTAGAGCCGACTCACGCCGAGCCGCTACGAAGATGATAAAATAAAAAAACCGCTGGCGAGCCAGCGGGGTTGAGATTTGTTAGAGCAGGCTGACGCCCGCGACTACATTATTTCTTGCGGCGGAACAGCCGGAGCGATGCGCCACCCAAGGCCGCCAACGCCATCGTGACGGGTTCCGGAACCGCATCATTCTTTCTGGAAAATCTTTGGCAAATCCATCATTCCGTGCCGGACACGAAATACTTCGACGGTTGCCCCGGTTTGGTAAAAAACCAGCCAGTTCTCGAATCCGTTCACGCGCCATGAACGCAAGCCTTGCGGATTTAGATCCGGTCGCGGGCGGCCTAAAAACGGTTGCCGGGTGAGCGCGACAAACGTCTCCTGCGTCTGCCCCCAAAAGCGGACGGCAAGTTCATCACCGGCCTGATCGCGGAGATACGCCATCGTCTCTTCGAGATCAAGCCAGGCACGCGGACGAACAATGTATTTCATCGGTGGCTCAAGACCCGTTCCTTGAGCGCGTCCCAATCGGCCTGGGTTTTGGGTTCAGCCGGGCCGCTGGCCAGCGCCTCGTCAATCCATTGTTGATGCAATTCTGTGGACAGCGGCAACTGTTCAACCTTTTCCAGAACGCGAAGGCCGGCGCGCACAACTTCATTTTGATCCGTGTATCGGCCTTGTTTGACCAGTTTTTGAACCAGATTCTCGTAGTAATCAGTCAAAGTTACATTCATACAGCATCCTAAATCAAAAATTGTTTGATGCAAAAAAAAACCCGCCCCTGCTAGGCAAGGGCGGGGTTGTGATGATTTAATGGCGACGCTCACAGAGCGACGCTACAAAGATTATTTCTTGCGGCGGAACAGCAGGAGCGATGCGCCACCCAAGGCCGCCAAGGCCAGCGTGGTCGGTTCCGGAACAACACTCAAACCCATCATAAACCCGCCAACCTGACCAGCTCCCGTGCCAAAAACATTAGGCGTAACAACAAGCCCTCCGTCACCTAATGTCAGGTTAGCCACTGCAGACTGGCCAATCCAGCCATTGTTAGCACCCGCAGCATACCACGATTCCAATGATGCCAAATCAGTGCCGATACCGGGTGAATACCAACCAACGGCCACCAAGTTTGCAACCGCAGCACCACCAATTCCTTGAACGGTCAAAGAATTGTCTGCATTGAGAGCAGTTTGACCTGCTGAACTGGTTCCTTGAGAAGCCGGGAACAGACGACCAGCACTTGCCCAATTAGTTCCAATACCAACAAGTTCCCACCCAGTTGATGGAACTCCGGTGCCCAGATTATTGAACACATAGTTAGCGTTCTGGCCACTGATAGCAGTCGTGTTCCCATTCACATTAGCTTGGGAAGCCGAGGCAAACAGAGCATAATAATAAAGCCCTGAGGTTGCTGCCGTCGTGCCAGTGGACGGTCCTCCTACTACGCTATTTGTGCTCATTCTGGTAGCAACACTCGTGCCCGCCGAAAAGTTAACAAGTCCTTGGCTGAATGCTGAGGTTGCAACCACCAACAGGGCGGTTGTAGCTATGATGTATTTTTTCATGTTATTAGTTTAATTTGTTGTTTTATATTTTTGTCAGGTTTTTGCTTCAAAGAGACTGAATCCACATATAATCAGACCCGCTCTGGTTGCTGAAAAGAAAACTACCACCAACAGCAATTACCGGTTCCGCCAATGTTTGACCGCCAGTGGCTGCGTCGGTAAAACCAGTCGCTTTGCTGGAATCAAACATAATCTGGGTGTAACCGTGAATAGCTCCACCAACAATATTGGGAATCACAACGACACTTCCATCCAAGGCTCCAGCCACATTCTTAATACCCAAAACACTGCTTATACCACCACCAACTGCAATTTTAGAGCTTGGAAACACATAGAGAGTTCCAGCACTCAAAATATTGGTGGTCACACCCACAACATTGGTAGCTGTGCCGGGGCCATCAACCGCAACTGAACCGGTAAAGGTAATAGTT
>DMQW01000022.1:0-618 GCA_003455565.1 Limisphaerales bacterium | reverse complement strand
AACCGGTAAAGGTAATAGTATTTGAAGCGTTTTGATTATTGAACAGAAAACCAGTCCCAGGGGCCAAAACTGGAGGCGGTAGTGTCTGGCCACCTGTAGCCGCATCGGTAAAGCCGGTCGCTTTACTTGAGTCAAACATCGTTTGACTATAGTGCGTGCCTGCCCATGTTAGAATAACCGAACCATCATTGGCTCCGGAAGTCGTGTTAAAAAGGTTGGTCGCACTGTTGTTACCATTATTACTCAATGGGTTGTCCATTGCTGTATAACCGGCAGCAGTCGGAACATTGACATAACCGACGATGTTCTGCGAATAGACGGGCTGCGCTTGGGAGGTGATGATTCCGGCAGCAAGCGCGGCTGCGGCCATCAGTAGTGTTTTTTTCATATTTCGGTAGTGTGTTGTTGTTGTTCTTTTACCGTGTGCACAGTCACTATCGCAAATGCCGTGTCACCAGTCAACATATTTTTTAATTATTTTTGAACATATTTATCCGGGTAAAAATGGCGCTTTTACAGGGGTTTTGACGAATAATTGGCGGGGGGCAGGAAATCAAGGCGTATTTTTTGAAGTTTTTTTCGTGTCACCAGTTGCGGAAGACGGAAGGCGGTGGGCGG
>DMQW01000230.1:2674-3484 GCA_003455565.1 Limisphaerales bacterium | reverse complement strand
GCCATGAACACATCTCCGGCAGGCTGCCCGTCAGCCAGTTGGTCGCCGAGGCCAGCGCGGAATTTTGTTGATTGCCGGCAATGTTCGAGTCCGTTGCTGTGACAGATTGCGGTTGCGGCAAAAAGTGACGGAGGAATTCCGGCGGTTGCGCCAGAAATTCGTTGATGCGCGTTTGCAAGCGCTCGGAGTATTCGGGAACTTTCGCCGCGAGCTGCTCCGTTTCCACGACCACCTGCGGAATCACGCTCGCCAGCACACCCAGCACCAGCGCGAAGGCCATGACGAAAACCAAAATGATTGCCCGTGCGCGCGGAATTTTTTTGCTTTCAAAAAAATCCACGACCGGCGACAGCAAACATGCGACGACCGCCGCAATCGCCAGCGGCCACAGCACCGGGCTTAACAAATCCAGCACGCGGCCGAGTCCCCAGACCGCCACCACAACGAGCGCGATGACCGTGGCCACGGCCAGTCCGGTCAGCGCAAACCAGATGACGCGCGCTTGTTTTTCGGTGGGAGCAATCATCTTTGCCCCAGCTTCTTGGATTTCTCCGTCGCAGCGCGGACGGCGCTTATCACGGTGGCGCGCAGCTTGCCTTTTTCCAACTCGTGCAAACCTTCAATCGTCGTGCCGCCGGGACTCGTGACTTGATCTTTCAACTCGCCGGGATGCTGGCCGGTTTCCAAAACCATTTTTGCGCCGCCCAAAACAGTTTGCGCCGCGAGCTTCGTCGCGATGTCGCGCGGCAAACCAGCGGCCACGCCGCCGTCGCTCAAGGCCTCGATGAATTGATAAACGTAAGCCGGGCC
>DMQW01000230.1:2054-2636 GCA_003455565.1 Limisphaerales bacterium | reverse complement strand
CCGCTCAAGCCGGTCACGGCGTCGAGCAAACTTTCCTTCACCTGAAACGCGATGCCGACGGCGGACAAAAGTTTTTTCGCCAGTTCGGCGTCAGCGACGCTGGCATTTTTTCCGAGCGCGAAAGCGGACGCACCTGCACCGACTAGCGCGGGCGTGTTGGGCATGACGCGGATGACGCGCGCACCGGCGGGCAGCGCGGCTTCGAGTTTCGCCAGCGTCACCCCGGCGGCGATGGAAATGAGCAAATGATTTTTGGTGAACGCACCGGAAATTTCCGCGAGCGCGGCGACCACTTGATCCGGCTTGGTCGCCAGAATCAAAACATTTGCGGCCTGGGCGACTTCAAGATTAGCCGTAACGGTTTTCGCGCCGACTTCGCCGGCAAAGTTTTTCCGCGCGGCGTCAAACGGGTCGGCGGCGAGAAGCTGATCCGCCTTGACGAGCTTGGCGTTGATAAAACCTCTGGCGAGCGCGGTGGCCATCTTGCCCGCGCCGAGAAAACCGATTTTTAAGGGTGCTGCCATGCGGATTTTGTAACAGGCAATTCGTTTGTGCGGAAGTGAAAACAGTTTGTTCGTAATC
>DMQW01000230.1:717-1887 GCA_003455565.1 Limisphaerales bacterium | reverse complement strand
TTTTGCCGGGCGGATTAAGATTAGGATTACGATTACGAACTGAAGAATTCGCAGCTTGTGTTCGCCGGGCGAAAGGATAATTCTCTTTGCCTCTAAATAATGTCCACCAACCGGAAATCCTGGGACACGTTTGAACTGATGCGCACCGCCGCGCAGGAGGGTGACGCGCAGGCGCAATGTTATCTCGGCGTCTGCTATCAAAACGGCCAGGGAGTGGAGCAAAATCATCAGGAGGCGGTGAAATGGTTCCGTCGCGCAGCGGAACAAAATGATTCGGTGGCGCAATGTTATTTGGGCGTCTGCTACTGGATGGGCCAGGGTGTGCCGCAGGAATTTGGTGAAGCGGCGAAATGGTTGCGCGAGGCGGCGGAGCAGGCCGATCCGGCGGCGCAGTTCAATCTCGGAATGCTTTACGAAACCGGCCAGGGCGTGCCGCAAAATTACGCCGAGGCGATCAAGTGGTATCGCGAATCGGCGGAACGCGGTTATCCGGCGGCGCAATTCAATCTCGGAGTTTTTTACGAGGGCGGCCAGGTCGTCGAACAGGATTTTGCGGCAGCGGCCAAATGGTATCGCGCCGCCGCGGAACAGGAGCTTGCCGACGCGCAATGCAACCTCGGCCTGTGTTACCAGACCGGGCGCGGGGTGGAACAGAATTCCGCCGCCGCCGCAAAGTGGTTCATCAAAGCAGCCCGGCAGGGAAACAAAACGGCGCAACACAATCTTGGCCTGCACTACGCCTCGGCGGAAGCCGTGGAAGCCGCCGCCATCGAAGCCTACAAAAACACGCCGCGTTGAAATCTCAACTCGCGAGTTCTGCAAGTTTCCCGTCCGCCTGGCCGGAATCAATTTTTTCGCCCGCCAGATCCCAGCCTTCCGCCAGCGATTTGGTTTTTCCAGCAACGAACAAGGCCGCGCCAGCATTGAGCAAAACCGCGTCACGCTTGGGGCCGCGCTCGTCGCCGCGCAAAATGCGGCGCGTGATTTCCGCGTTTTGAAATTTGTCGCCGCCGAGCAAATCGTCCAGCGTCGCGGGCTGCAACGGAAATTCTTCCGGCGACAAAACCGAAGTTGTAAAACCGCGCTCCTGATAAAATTCCGCGATGGTATTCTCGCCGAGCGTGGAAAGTTCATCAATGGAATTGCCGATTGCCGATTGCCGATTGCCGA
>DMQW01000230.1:0-465 GCA_003455565.1 Limisphaerales bacterium | reverse complement strand
CGATTGCCGATTGCCGATTTTTCCCGTCACGACCATGCCGCGCCGGACACCGAGTGATTGCAAAACGCGGGCGAGCGGTTCGCAGAGTTCGGCGCGCGGCACGCCGACAAGCATCGCAGACGGACGCGCGGGATTCAGCAGCGGGCCGAGGAAATTAAAAATCGTCCGCTGGCCGCGCTCGGCGCAAAGTTTTCGCGCGGGCGCAATGTGTTTGAACGCGGGATGAAAATTCGGCGCGAAGAAAAAGGCGAAATTCTTTTCGCGCAATGAACGCGCGGCGGCTTCGGGCGTCAAATCAATCCGAATGCCGAGCGCCTCGAGCACATCCGCGCTGCCGGCTTGCGAGGTGACGGCGCGATTTCCGTGTTTGGCGACAGCAACGCCCGCCGCCGCGCAGACGATGGCACCTGTCTCTTATACACATCTCCGAGCCCACGAGACTCCTGAGCATCTCGTATGCCGTCT
>DMQW01000094.1:2991-3205 GCA_003455565.1 Limisphaerales bacterium | reverse complement strand
CCACGATTTTGCTTTCCGAAGGAAAGCCGGAGCAGAAGCGCGATTTTCTCAAAAAAATCGGTTCGAACTTTCAATTGGCGGATAAATCGTTGGCGGTGGAGTTCAAAAAGCATTGGAAAATCTTGGCCGAATTCAATTCCGATTCGACGACCTCCAACGCGCGTCAGCGCGAATTTTCGCAAAAATCAAAGTGGCGGAGAGAGGGGGATTCGAA
>DMQW01000094.1:0-2781 GCA_003455565.1 Limisphaerales bacterium | reverse complement strand
GCGGAGAGAGGGGGATTCGAACCCCCGATACGACTTTTGGCCGTATACCGGTTTAGCAAACCAGCGCCTTCAGCCACTCGGCCATCTCTCCACCGGCGCATAGTGAAGCCCGCCCGCGTTATTCACTCAAGCAAATTCGCGCCGGATTCAGCTTGCGTTTTGGCATGGGTGACGAAAAACTTTGCGTTCTATTTATGCAAACACAAAATGCACCGGCAGAAATTATTTTTAAACTGTGGCCCTGGTTTGAAGCCAACAAAAATCGTCTCATCGCGCTGGCCGTCGCCGTTGTGGTGGTGCTGGCGGTTCTCTTTTTCATTTCCTCGCAGAAGGAGCAAAAGGAAATTGCCGCCGGCCAGGCATTGACGCAATTGCTCGTAACGCCGCCAGCCGCCGCCAACGCCGGGCAGATGGCGGATGCCTTGGCGCAGCTCGCGGCGAAGTATTCGGGCACGGCCGCCGGTCAGCGGGCGCAATTGCAGGCCGGTGCGGCGTTGTTCGGCACCGGACGTTATGCGGAGGCGCAGGCGCAGTTCCGAAAATTTCTCGAGGCCAGTTCCACCGGGCCGCTCGCGGCCACCGCGCAACTGGGCATGGCGGCCAGCTTTGAGGCGCAGGGCAAATTCAAGGAAGCGACGGCCACCTACCAGAAAGTTGTCTCCAGCTTTTCCGGTTCAACCAGCGTGCTGCCGGCGGAATTTGCCCTGGGGCGCATTGCGGAACAACAGGGTCAACTCATGGAAGCCGCGCGCCATTACGAGAGCGCCGCCCGCGCCAGCATGGGCGGCTCGCTCGCCTCGGAAGCCGCCATGCGGGCGACGGAAATAAAAGCCAGGCTCGCGTCCGCCGCCAAGCCGGCTGGCAAATCCTGAAATGAAGCTTTCCATCATCGGCACCGGTTACGTCGGTCTCGTCACAGGAACTTGCTTTGCGGAAGTCGGCCATAACGTCATCTGCGTGGACAACGACGCGGCCAAGGTAAAAATGCTGCAGGCCGGCGGCATTCCCATTTACGAACCGGGTCTGGAGGAACTTGTCAAAAAGCACGTCGCCTCCGGACGGCTCAAGTTCACCAACAGCACCGCCGAGGGCGTGCAAAGTTCCGACGTGATTTTCATCGCCGTGCCGACGCCGCCGCAGCCGGACGGCTCGGTGGACTTGAGCTACATCGAGAAAGTCGCGCGCGACATCGCCGCCGCCATGACCAGCTACAAAATCGTCGTGGACAAAAGCACCGTGCCCGTCAAGACCGGCGAGAAAGTCACCGAGACTATCAAGCGTTACTGCGCGGCGAAGGTGGAATTTGACGTGGTCAGCAACCCCGAATTTCTCCGCGAAGGTTTTGCCGTCGGCGATCTGATGAAGCCCGACCGCGTCGTGATCGGCACCAGTTCACAACGTCCGGTTGCCGCGATGAGGGAAATTTACACGCCGTTCAACGCGCCCATCATCGTCACCGACATCAACTCCGCCGAACTCATCAAGCACGCGGCGAATTCGTTTCTCGCGCTGAAAATTTCCTACATCAACGCCATCGCCACCGTCTGCGAGGCCGCCGGCGCGAATGTGCAGGAGGTTGCGATGGGCATCGGCCTGGACGAGCGCATTGGCCGCCGTTTCCTCAACGCCGGCATCGGTTTTGGCGGCAGTTGTTTTCCGAAGGACTTGAGCGCGTTCATCAAGATCGCCGAGCAGATCGGCTACGATTTCAAATTGCTCAAGGAAGTCCAGCGCATCAATGCCGACCAGATGGAGCGCTTCGTCAAAAAAATCACCGACACGCTCTGGGTGTTGAAGGACAAAAAAATCGGTGTGCTCGGCCTCGCATTCAAGCAAAACACCGACGACGTGCGGTCCTCGCCGGCGATTGACCTGTGCCAGCGCCTGCAAAAGGAAGGCGCGACCTTGCGTGTCCACGATCCGAAGGCGATGGACAAGGCGAAGGCGCTGCTGCCAAACGCCACCTACGTTGACGACATGAACGCCGTGGCCGAAGGCTGTGACGCGCTGGTCGTGGCGACGGAATGGGACGAGTTCAAGCAGCTTGACCTGACCCGCGCCAAAAAAGGGCTGACGCACCCGATCCTGTTCGATGGGCGCAATCTTTTTGATCCGGCGGAAATGGAAAAGCTCGGCTGGATTTACAAGAGCGTTGGAAGATAGTTTTGAATTCTTGGTTTTGAGTTTTGAGTTGAAACGATTAAGGCCATGGGCAATTCCAGTTTCCAATCAACTCAAAATTCAAAACCCAACACTCAAAACCTGGTTGAAGTTTCCGCCGCGCTCATTTTCCACAATGGCAAACTGCTCATCGCGCAGCGTCACGCCAACGCGCATCTCGGCGGACTTTGGGAATTTCCCGGCGGCAAGCGCGAAGCCGGCGAAACTTTTGAAGCCTGCCTCATCCGTGAAATCCGCGAGGAACTCGGCGTGGAAATTTCCGTCGGCGAATTGTTTGAGGAAGTTTCGCACGCCTATTCTGAAAAATCCATCCACCTGAAATTTTTCATCTGCTGTTTAATTTCCGGCGCACCGCAGCCGCTCGGTTGCGCGGCGCTTCGTTGGGTGGAAAAAACGGAGCTGGCTGATTTTGAATTTCCCGCCGCCGACGCGCAGTTGCTGGAGAAACTAAAAAGCCCACGCTGGGCGTGGGCTTGAAGTCGTGGCAGGGCGGCGCTGCCGCGCCGCCAACATCAATCAAAGGCCGCGCCGCAACGCGGCCCTACCACCCAAGCACAGGTTT
Source organism: Limisphaerales bacterium (assembly GCA_003455565.1). GTDB lineage: Bacteria > Verrucomicrobiota > Verrucomicrobiia > Limisphaerales > UBA11358 > UBA11358. Next base: position 38 of record DMQW01000094.1, on the reverse strand, counting down.
GAAGAAAGAACTCCAACCAGCCATACGGTTGGCGCGGT
>DMQW01000011.1 GCA_003455565.1 Limisphaerales bacterium | reverse complement strand
GTGGTCTTGCCGTGCGTGCCGGCGACGACGAGCGAGCGTTTGCCCCGGATGAAAAATTCCGCCAGCAGCGCCGGCAGCGAGCAGTAACGCAGCTTGTGGTCGAGGACGTATTCCGCTTCCGGGTTGCCGCGCGAAATGGCGTTGCCGATGACAACGAGGTCGGGCTTGTAGGCAAGGTTGCGCTCGTCGTAGCCGTTCATCACGGGGATTTTCTTGGCGGCGAGGAACGACGCCATCGGCTCATAAACATTCTGGTCGGAGCCGGTGACGGCAAAACCCTTGTCGAACATCGCGGCGGCGGCGGACGCCATCGCCGTGCCGCCGATGCCGGTGAAATGGACGGATTTGATCTCGGATGAAAACATGTAAAAGCAGGTTAAACAACGAAGGCGCAAAGACGCAAAGTTTTCTTTGCGCCTTCGCGTCTTTGTTGTTCAACCCTTCAACTTCCGCTCCGGAAATTCGCCGCCCAGACGCCACGGCACAAAGTTTTTTGAAACCAAAAATCATTTTGGCCGTCTGCTGAATTGCTTTCACATGGTAAAATCCATAGAATAAATCCGCATCCATGAAATCATTCACCGCAGTTCCCTTGTTCATCGCCTGCGTTTTCGCGTCGGGTGTCAACGCCCAAACCAATCCGCCGACGGAATGGATTGACGCCGACACCGGCCACCGCATCGTGCAGCTTTCGACCGAGCCGGGCAGCGAGAGCCTTTACTTCAACCTGAATCCGTTCACGCCCGACGGACGGAAAATGGTCATCACCACGGCAGGTGGAATCGCGATGGTCAATCTCCAGACGCACGAAGTGGAAAACATTGTCACCGGCCGCGCCCACATAATCATGGTCGGCCACAAGACCGGCCAAATCTATTACGTCAGAAACAAAATTGAAAACGGCGTCACGAACCGCGTCGTTTGCGCGACCGACCCGAACACGAAGGCCACCCGCGAAATCCTCACCTTGGCGCGCGGACAGTCCGTGGCGACGGTTAATGCCGACGAAACCTTGCTCGGCGGCACGATCACCGAGCGCACGGATGGGGGGACGAACCAGGATTTTTTCGACAACGGCCCGAACCGGAGAAACGACATTCAGACGGTGGGCAAACAACGCGGCAAAAAAGGCCGGATGATGGAAGAACGCCTGGCCGCGCATTATCCGATGGAGCTTTTTTTCTACAACCTCAAGACCGGCGAGACGAAAAAATTCAACCGTTGCACCGACTGGCTGAACCATCTCCTGTTTTCACCGACCGACCCGAACCTGCTCATGTTTTGTCACGAAGGCCCGTGGCACAAGCTTGACCGCGTCTGGACGATCCGCACCGACGGCACGGATTTGAAATTGATCCACCAGCGCACGATGGCCATGGAGATTGCCGGCCACGAATTCTGGAGCGCCGACGGCAAAACCATCTGGTATGACCTGCAAACGCCGCGCGGCGAAGATTTCTGGGTCGCAGGCTACGACGTTTCAAGCGGTGCGCGGACGTGGTATCATTTGCAGCGCGATGAATGGTCGGTGCATTTCAACGTCTCGCCTGACAACACGCTTTTCTCCGGCGACGGCGGCGATAATAAAATGGTCGCGCACGCGCCGGACGGAAAATGGCTTTATCTGTTCCGTCCCGAACTTATTTCCGACAAATCCGCCGGCAACATTGACACGAAAAATCTGATCCAGACCGGCGCGTTCCATTCCGAGAAGCTCGTCAACATGAGCAAGCACGATTACGCGCTGGAGCCGAACGCGATGTTTTCACCCGACATGAAGTGGCTCATCTTCCGCAGCAACATGAGCGGCGCGAACCAGGCCTACGCGGTGGAATTGAAACGGGCGGACGGCAAGCCGGGTTATCAAGGCAAAGAAGACGCGGGATTTTATTAAGCTCGCGTCACAATCGAAAGAACATCCCCAGGCAAATGTCCCGCCTCACCCGCCCGGCTCCACAAAGCTCAACATCTGTCGCGAAAGCCGCGTGCGCGCCGCGAACTGGTTGAGCGACAGCCCCGCCCGCCCGCGCCGCCTCCGGATGACCGCCGCCAACGTCCCGCACACCGGTTCGAGCGACGTGCGCGGGATGGAATTGGTGTCCGCGTTTAACATGAGCCAAAAAATCCTTTTAACTTCCCGCGCTTATTGTTTTCCCATTGAGCGAAGAGCTTCAGCCGCTTTTGCATTCTGATTTGCGGCGGCTCCTCTTAAGGCTTCAGCAACGGCATTTTGGATGTTTCGATTTGTGCTGGATGACATGCTAATCAACGCATCAATCGCCATTGTGTTTCCAGCGGCTGCTGCTTTGGCTAAACTGTTTGCAGTCATTGGCCACAATGGCTGGTTCTTTTGGTCTGTCGCAACGGCAGCTAGGGCATCAATCGCCTTTTGATTTCCGTTATCCGCTGCGGGTTGCAAAGTGCCGATGGTGCCAGAGAGCAAAGCTCCATATTTTTCAGGGTGGAGCAAAACTTCCAGTGCCCCCGCATCACCATTTCCGGCGAGTCCACCAAGCGAATTGACTGCCGGCCCTCTCAATTCTGGGATTTGAAGGGAGCGAGCCAAGGCATCAAGCGCCGGTTGGCTTCCATTAACACTGGCCTCTTCGATAACCTTGAAAGCCGCGTTGATTGGCGTAAACGTCCGCAGGGATACTTCACGACGTTGTTGATCATTCAATCCTATATTGTTCGTTTTGAAACTTTGTTGTTCTGTTTTGATCTCAGCCAATAATTTATCGAAGGCACCCGCATCGCCCCGGACGACCGCCATGCCCAATTCCCGGCCAATGTCTCCTGATGAAGGCTCGTTACTCTTGGCCGGTTCAGTTAGTGGAGATGAATCGTCCGCTAGTTTCTGATTTGCTGTTTGGCTGCGCCTCAACATGGTTATTTCATTTCGCAACTTCAACAATTCCAGATTATTGCTTTTCCCTTTTGCTAACTCATCGCGCAAACCAGCCAGTCGGTTCGTCGCGTCGTCGCGTTCGCGTTGCAACTGCCGGATTTGTTCGGCCAGCGGCGCTTGCGATTGCTGGAGCGTCTGGTTTTGCTCGCGCAGTTGCGCGGCCTGTCGGGCTTGGTAGATTCCCGCCCCGGCCAGCGCGGCAACGGTGACGGTGACAAGAGTTTTTTGGAGTGTAGTCATGGCAATGGTTTTGATGGCGGCAATAACGGTTGAAGTGTGAACGGCCGTTCCGGTCAGCAGCGCGGCGGTGGAAATGGTGGCGGCCAGTCCGGCGGGCGCGGCCTGCACGGCGTTGGCGGAGATGACGATGGACAGTGCGGCTGCGGGCGTGCTGATGCCGCGTCGCGACAACTGGTCGCGGAGCTTTTCGAGCGCGCGGGCCACGCGTTTTTGCGCGGTGTCGTCGCTCACGCCCAACGCCACGCCCACGGTGCGGAAATCCTGTTGCTGGAAAAACCGCAGCACCAGCGCGTCGTAATCCGGCTCATCGAGTTCGGCCATGACGTCGTCCAGCACGCGGCGCAGGTGATTCCAGTCGGGAGCGGCATCGGGAATTGTAATGATTTGTTCCATGGCCTGCCTTTCACGGGTTTGCCGGCGGAATTCGTCGCGCCGGTGGTTGAGCGAGAGATTGCGGGCACTGCGGCACAGCCAGCCCGCCAGCGACGCATCCGCCGCCAGCCGTGGCACGAGGGATTGCGCGCCGCGCGCCAGCCCGATGAACACGCTCTGGGCAATCTCGGCGGCGGCCTCCGCCGAATCCACCTGCCGCCACGCGGCGGAATACACGAGGTTCGTGTGCCGGTGGACGAGTTCGGTGAACGCGGTCTCCGCGCCGCGCTCGGCGTAGGCGCGGAGAAGTTGGGCGTCGGATTCGGGCTGCATCTCAACTATGTAATAACCAACCGGGCGGAAATCCGACAAAGAAATTTAATTTATCGGAGCGCCGCCGGATGACCGCCGCCAGCGCCCCGCACACCGGCTCCAGCGACGTGCGCGGAATGGGTTGGTTCGATGGGGGTAACACGAGATGAAACTATTTAATTGACGAAGCGCACGTCCGCCGTGACATCGCGGCGAAGGCTTCTTGATCTGCGTGCCAACAAATTGATTTCACAAATCTTTCCTTTCGACACTACTCCAAAACAAAGGGCGATTATTGCGCCGATTCTCTCATCAACATTTGCTGGATTATGGCTTGTTTCTCTGGAGTGTCAGCATAAGGCGTCAAATCAGACGCCCTCGGAGCACGGTCAGGCGGTGAAGTCGGTGGATTTGCCGAGTAATACGCTCTTTGCATCAAGGAAATGTCATGTCGGATCGACTCATTATAAGAATAAAAGCCGGTAGTCCCAATGCCTTTCAAACCTATTGTAAAACGATCATCAAAAGTTTCATCAACTGGTTTTGTTTGAGTTAACACCCAATCGCCACCTGAAAAACCCTGGTCAGCTTCGCCGTTGGCCGGAATGAATTTCCATCTCTGTAAAATATTTTCATCGATTGCTGGATCAAAATATGGATTCATCAACGAAAGATTAGTTGGAAATTGATTGTTGTTGGAATCCAAGTATTGTCGCAACGCTGCCTGATATTTTTTGGCAAATTTATTTTCAGCAATCGACCTCAAGTTTGCCAGTGCTCGTCTATAATCTGCGTCCGATTCCAGTTTTTTGCTCGCAGTATTGAACCAATCCTGCTCGGATAAAAATTGCATTTCAGGAATGCTGGCACCTGGATTCTCCGCTAGTCGGATTTTCAGTTTTTTTACTTTATCCCCCAATAATTTTGCGCTCATTGCAGTTTCATCGTTTGCTTCATTTTTCAACTGCGTCACTTCACCGCGCAGTTTCAAGAGTTCCAATTCATGTGGATTCTTTTTCAATCGAGAATTCTCCGCCAGCAAATCTGCCAGCCGGTTCGTCGCGTCATCATGTTCGCGTTGCAACTGTTGGATTTGTTCTGCCAACGGCGCTTGCTGTTGCTTGAGCGTCTGGTTTTGCTCATGCAGTTGCGCGGTTTGGCGGGCTTCGTAGATTCCCGCACCGGCGAGCACGGCGACGGTGGCGGTGATGAGAGTTTTTTGGAGTATAGTCATGGCAATGGTTTTGGTGGCGGCAATTATGGTTGAAGTGGAAACGGCAGTTCCGGCGAGAGTCGCGGCGGCGGAAATTGTGGCGGCGAGTCCAACGGGCGCGGCTTGCACGGAGTTCGCGGCAATCGCCGTAGTCAAGCCCGTGACAGAAAGTGCCACGCCGCGTTTGGCGAAGAACGTCCGCAGCTTTTCCACCGCGCGGTTCACGCGCATTTTGGCGGCGTCCTCGCTGCCGCCCAGCGCCGCGCCGACTTCCTTCAGGCTTTTGCCGTCGAAATACCGCAGCACGACGGCGTGCCGGTCGGTTTCGCTCAACCCGGCCATCGCGTCGTCCAGCAGCGGGGCGATGTGCGGCCACGGGTCGGCCTCGGTTTCGTCCGATAAATTTTGCATGAGAACCTCCTGTTCGCGCCGGGTGCGGCGGATTTCGCTGCGGATGAGCGTCACCGCCGTCAGCCGCGCGGTCTGATACAGCCAGCCGGAGAGGATGACTTTTTTGCCAAGCGTCCCGGCTTTGCGCGCGAGGATGACGAAGACGGCCTGGGTGATTTCCTCGGCCTGATGCGGATTGCGCGTGTGGCGCAGGGCGACGGAATAGACCTTGTTGACGTGCCGCGTGACGAGTTCGGCAAACGCCGGCTCGGAGCCGCGTTCGGCAAATTCGCGCAACAAAGCATTGTCATCCAGTTCGTGCATCCACATCTAAATGCCGCCAACGGGGGAAAGGTAACAGACTTTTTTTGCGGGGCGCGGCATTTATGCCGCTTCAACGCCCATTGCAATTTGAGCATTGAAGCGGGCTAAAGCCCGCGCTCCGCTGGCTCTTGGGACACTGCCTTCAACTTTTTAATTTCTTTTCCAGAATTTCGCCGACGAGCGCGGGGTTGGCTTTGCCTTTGGAGAGCTTCATCACCTGGCCTTTGAGCGAATTGAGCGCGGCGACTTTGCCCGCCTTGTAATCGGCCACAGGTGCGGGATTGGCGGCGATGGATTCGTCGCAGAGTTTTTCAATCGCGCCGGTGTCGCTGACCTGCGCCAGTCCTTTTTCCTGCACGATGACGGCAGGTGCTTTGCCGGTGTCGAACATCTCGGCGAACACCTGCTGTGCGGCGGAACTGCTGATGGTCTTAGTCTCGACGAGCGCCACGAGTTCGAGCAGCGCTTCCGGGTTGAATTTAAGGTCGGCGAGCGTCATTCCCGTAGCAGCCGACGTCAGGAGACTCTGATCAATTCCAGATTCTTCAGTTAGAGCCTCCTCACGTCGGCTGCTACTTTCTGAAAGCTTGGATTGCAAATTGTTGATGATCCAGTTGGCGACAGCTTTCGGATTCTTCGCCTGTTTGGCGACGGCTTCAAAATAATTCCCCAGCGCGACGTTGCTCTTGAACACCTCTGCGTCGCCCGCCGGCAAGGCGTAATCGCGCATCAACCGCTGCTTGCGGGCGAGCGGCAATTCCACCACCAGCGACTTCACTGCCGCCAGCCACGCATCCGTCGGCGCGGACGGCATGAGGTCGGG
>DMQW01000113.1:2955-5478 GCA_003455565.1 Limisphaerales bacterium | reverse complement strand
GGCGGCAACCCGCGTCTGGAGATTGGCGACGACAATGTTTTCCGCGAAGGCGTGACCGTTCACAGCGCGACGAACGACGGCGAGGCGACGGTCATCGGTTCCAATAATTTGCTCCTCATCCAGGCGCACGTTGCGCACGACTGCATTCTGGGCAACGGCATTATCATGTCCGGCTACGCGGGCCTGGCGGGCCACATCATCGTGGAAGATTTTGCGATTCTCGCGGGCTACGTCGCGGTGCATCAGTTCTGCCGCATCGGCAAACTTTCGATGATCGGCGGCTGCTCGAAAATCGTGCAGGACGTGCCGCCATTCATGATTGTGGACGGCAACCCGGGCGAGACGCGCACCATCAACAAGGTCGGCATCGAGCGCCACGGAATTTCCGCCGAGGCGCAAAACGCTTTGAAGCAGGCCTACAAAATTCTGTTCCGTGAAGGTCTTGCCATTCCGAACGCGCTGGCGAAAATTGAAAGTGAACTGCCCGCATTGCCGGAAGTGAAACACCTCGTCCAATTCGTCCGCGCCAGCGAACGCGGCATCAGCAAATAATTTGGCGGGATGCGTCATTCCGTGCGCGCCGGTATTTCCATGAACGCTGAATCCACCATCAAAACCATGCGTCGCCGGCCCACGCCGTTCACCGAGGCAGGCGCGTGGCGCGAGGTGGGCGGCGGCTGGCAGCCATTGTTCGGAAATTTTCGCGGCGCGGGTTTCAGCGTGGAATGGCACGATTTTTTTGCGCGGCGGGAGATTGACTGGGCGGCGAGTTTTCATTCGGACTGCGTGGAACTGTGCTTGAATCTGGACGGCCACGGTTTTGTCGAGGGGAAGGGCAGTCGCACCGGGTTCGCGCCGAACATGGCGGGTTTTTATCATCGCAAAGACGAGCCGCTCACGGCGAAGCGTTCCGCCAACGAGCAACACCGGTTTCTCACCGTGGAATTTTCCTGCCCGTTTCTCGCGAAGCATCTCGCGGGAACGGAAGCCACGCTGCATCCGGTGGTGCGCGCGGCGATGGAAAATCGCCCGTGCCAGTTGGTGTCCGGCGCGACGGTCCGGCTCTCGGCCAGCCAGCAGCAGCTCATCGCCACCCTGCGGCAGCCGCCGGTGTATGCCGCCGCGCAGCCGCTCTGGTATCAATGCAAGGCGCTGGAACTCGCGCTGACGTTTTTCATCCAGCCGCCCGCCGGAGAGGAAATGTTCTGCACGCGCCAGCAGCGGCTCGCGCAGGACCGGGTCGAACAAGTCATTTTTTTGCTGAAAAAAAATCTGGCCGAGCCGCCGCCGCTCGAAGAATTGGGAAAGAAGATCGGCTGCAGCCATTTTTATTTGAGCCGGATTTTTTCCGCGCAGACCGGCCAGACCATCACGCAACATCTGCGCCAGCTCCGCATGGAACGCGCCGCCGAACTGTTGCGCGCCGGGGAACTCAACGTCACCGAGGTCGCGCTCGAAATCGGCTACTCCAGCTTGAGCCATTTCAGCGCGGCGTTTCATGAGATGTTCGGCTGTTGTCCGGGATTGTATCCTATTAAGACGCCGACGCAGCGGCTGCAATAGTCGCAAGCCGCCGTTAATCTTTCGCAAGTGGCCGTTAGCGCAAAACTTTTTCCGCGCCTAATCTTTGCCGCATGAAAAGTTCAATGCTGTTTGGCATCGTCATCTTCGGCGCGGTGTGTGTGGCCGGAACCGCGTCCGCCGACAATCGTATCTTCACCTACACTTACGAACCCGAAACTGAGCCGCGCGGCGATTGGGAATATGAGCAGTCCATCACGCTCCGCACGGGCCGCAGCGCGGCGGTCGGGCAGTCGGATTACCAGTTCTGGCAGTTTCGCGAGGAGATCGAACATGGCGTCACGGATCGTTACACCGTCGCGCTTTACCTGAACCATGAATACGAACATTTCAACGACCCGGCGACCGGCGCGACGACTTCGCGGCACGAATGGCGCGGGGCGTCCGTGGAAAATCGCTACCTTGTGCTTGACCCGGTGGATCATGCCGTCGGCCTGACGCTGTATCTCGAACCGGCTTACGATGGCAACAACGCCGAACTGGAGCAGAAAATCATTCTTGGCCAGCGTTACGGCGATTGGAAATGGGCGGTGAACCTCACGCACGCGACCGAGTGGACGGAAAATTTCCGCAACAGCGAAGGCGAACTGGAATTATCCGCCGGACTGGCGCGGCAGTTGAATCATCGCTGGTCGCTCGGCGTGGAAATCCGCGACCATAACGAACTGCCGGAATATGATCAGTGGGAAAACACCGCCGTCTTTGCCGGGCCGGTCGTCAGCTATCGTCGGCTGGGCTGGTGGGCGGCGCTCTCGGTGATGCCGCAGATTTACGGCACTAATTTTGCCGGCAATCCCGGCGGCAGTCATCAGCTTGAACTCCAAGGCCACGAGCGCCTGAATGTGCGCCTGCTGTTCGGCTTTGATTTTTGACCAAAGCCCTAGGGCTATCATCGGTGAAGCGGGCTGAAGCCCGCGCTCCAGCTTTCTGTTTTTGAGAATT
>DMQW01000113.1:0-2741 GCA_003455565.1 Limisphaerales bacterium | reverse complement strand
GTCTCCGACACAGCCGCGCTCCGGGGTTTATGAGCTGACCTCTAAAATAAAAACAGCCGGAGCAATCGCTTGCTCCGGCTGTGCTTTCGGTTGAGCCTTAAAACCCAAAACTCTTAACTTTCCCATCACATCGCCATGTGGGGCACGGGATCGCTCCAATCACTGGGGCCGGCGGAACCGACGGCATTGGCCTCGACATTATAGACCACGCCCGGCGTCAGGTGGTCAAAGATGTTACTGGCCGCCGTCGTCTGGGCGGACTGCACGATTACGGTGGGGGCCGTCGTCGCAGTCACGCGCCAATTGTAAATGGCCGCACCGGGAATTGGCCGTGGTGTTTTGGCGGAATGAAATTAGCCTTGCCTGACGGTTCAATCAAATTCTGACCAGGGATTGAACCTGCTGGCGGATACTGTTAGTTTTCCAGTCAACAATGTCTGATGCCATCGCAAAACGGGCGGGGAACAAGCGCGCGAATACAACCCGGAATCGGGCGGATTCAAATCCACCGTCATCCGCCGGGGTTGTGGGTGGGAAGCCGTGGCTTTGGTTTCTTGTCCTGGCCGGCATCTTTCTTGGCATCGAATTATTGGTCCCCCTGGGCAGCGCCATCAAACTGGGCACCGATGAAGATTTCGAGTTGTCCAAGACCCTTTTGTTCTTGAAGGGATTTCATTTCTACACCGAAGTGTGGGTTGACCAGCCGCCCTTCTATACATTTTTGCTGGCCCAGATTGTCCAGCATACCGGCACCGCCATCCTTGGGCTGCGGCTGCTGACGGTGGCGCTGGCCCTGCTGCTGCTGGCCTCGTTATTCCGCCTGTGCCTGAATGTGGGCAACCTGCGGACGGCGGTTTGCGCCGTGGCGTTGATGATCGCCGCCCCCGGCTTTCTCGAACTGGCCTCGTCGTGCATGATCGAGGTTCCCACCGTCTCCTTTGTCGTGGCGGCGTTCGCCTGGTTGAGCCGGTCCGGCTGGCCTCGCCGGCCGTGGCTGGAGGTCGGGGCGGGCATCCTGTTCGGTGTCGCCCTGCAAATGAAACTGATTGCGATGATCTATCTGCCGCTGGCCGTGTTCCTGTTGTGGTTGAAACACCGGCTGACGTTCAAGCAACTGCTTTTGTCAGCGCTCGTCATCGGCGGGGTGGCGGGACTGGGTTTTGTCCTTTTGAATGCCCTGACCGGGTGTTCGCTGGGATTGCAATTGCAACAGGGGTGGTCCTCCCACTTTGCCAGCACCAAATCCTTTGAATACGGTTCCCCGTCCGATCATGCGTTTGATCCGCGATTGCTGGTGCGGAACTGGGACGTGGCGGTGCCGGCGTTCGCCTGCGCCGGCTTCCTGCTGGCCCGCATCCGGTCACGGGGATTGATGTTGTTTCCACTGGCGTGGCTGGCCCTTTCGCTGGCGATTGTCTCGACCCACCGTCCGTGGTGGGCCTGTTATTATTTGCACAATGCCGTTCCGCTCTGCTGGTGCGCCGCCATTGCGGTGGATGCGGCCTTGACCTGGGCCGGTTCACGACGGGCAAGAATCGCGCTGGTCACGGTCTATCTCCTGGGAGCCGTCGCCTGGATGGGAACGCGGAGTTATTTGCAAGTCATGTCCATGCGCCAGTCGCCCCGGTTGTTCAACTCGCCCGTCCTTGCCCAGCTCCAGCACTACAAACCCTTCACGCAATATCTCTTCACGGGCGAGGAGGTCTATTCGTTCCACGCCGGCATCCCGCTGCCGCCACATCTGGCGGAAATATCCCTGAAACGGCTCTGGTCGGGGGACATGACCAACGAAAAGATCGCGGCCGAACTGGCGGCGGTGAAACCGGGTCTGATTCTGGTCCCCAATCAGAGCAACGAACTGCCATATCAGGACCTGCTGCAAGCCGAGTATCGGATGGTCTATCAGGACAATGACCACCAATTGTATGTGCTCAAGTCGGTCATCCAGCAGGCCGGCCAATGATCTCTGGACGCAATCAACAACGCCAGCGGGTTCAGGGCAACCCCGAACTATGGCCGCGCATCGTTTTTGATGTGCCTGTGAAGTTGAACGAGTTCCCGAAACGCCCGAAGAATCACGGCAATATTTGATCCGGTCTGCCGGCCATTGGTTCGCGGCAAGTGGTGAACGCCAGCCTGGGTGACGGTGAATCCGCGCCGGGTCGCCCGGGCCAGAATTTCCGCGTTGATCAACGCGCCGGTGCTCCGCAGTTCCATGCCGTCGAAAACCCCGCGCCGGTAGAGTTTGAAGGCGCAGTTGATGTCCTTGATCTTCAAATTGAAAACGCGGCACACCAGGCTGGTCCAGCACCAGGCGTTGAATCGTCGGAACAACCCCTCCTGCCGGTTGAGGCGGAAGCAACTGACGATGTCGTGCTGTCGCATCAGCGGGAGCAGCGCGGGCAGTTCGTCCAGGGCAAACTGCCCGTCGCCATCGGTGTAAAAAACGAGCGACTTGGTGGCGGCCCGGAAACCGGAGCGCAGGGCTGCGCCGTAGCCGAGATTTTCCGGGTGATGCACCACCGTCACTCTCGGGTCGGCCGCCGCGAGGCCGCTGGCAATCGGCAGCGTCCCGTCAGTGCTGCCATCATCCACCAGGATGATTTCGTAATCCAATCCGCTCGCTTTCAAAACTGCTGAAGCCGACTCGTAAACGCGGCGGAGATTGTCCTGCTCGTTGTAGCACGGAAAGAAGACGCTGAGGGATTGTCCTGCGGACGATTGGTTCACCGGAATTGCCA
>DMQW01000045.1:2227-2524 GCA_003455565.1 Limisphaerales bacterium | reverse complement strand
AGATGGTGCGGGGCCGCTTTATCCTGAACCGGAACACGCTGCGCTTTGAATCGTCGGCCCCGCCGTTCGTGCTGCCGCTGGAACATACGGTCATCGAACTGGGCGACGATGAAGATTGGATTGAGCTTGGCGACCGGCGGCAGCCGGAACTTAAGTTTTTCATAGCGCGTTCCATTTTGGAGGACGACCACTTTGTTCAGTCCATGCCGATCCGGCGGCAGCTTGAAGCTTTGCTGGGCCGGCGGGAATTGTTGCGGCGGGTCTGGGTGACGCTGGGATTTTTGCTGGCGTTCGCCC
>DMQW01000045.1:0-2111 GCA_003455565.1 Limisphaerales bacterium | reverse complement strand
CTTTTGCTGGCGTTCGCCCTGATCGCCTGGGTCGGTTCGGTGGTGGCGGGTTGGGGAGTGCGGTCGGTTGTGAAAGGGATTTCCGTAAAGCATGAAATTGAGTTCGGCGATGAAGCCTTCAAAAAAATCGAGTCGCGGCTGGTTTTGATCAAAGATACGAATGCCTTGGCACAGTTGGCAGCGGTGGCAGCGCCTTTGTTGCCGACGGTGCCGGCGCGGGGCATCCCGTTCAAGTTTTACATCGCAGCGGGGAGTCCCAATGCGTTTGCGCTGCCGGGCGGACGGATAGTGGTGACGACGGGTTTGCTTGAGCTGATGGACAAGCCGGAAGAACTGGCCGGTGTGCTGGCGCATGAATCGGCACACGTCGCGCAGCGCCATGCGTTCCAGCACATGATTGCCGGCAAAGGCCCGATTTTCCTGCTGGAGATTTTGATTGGCAGCCGGGACAAGATGTTTAATCTGATGGCGTATCCGTCGGAGCTTTTGATCTATGAAAGCTTTTCGCAGCGCTACGAAAAAGAGGCGGATGCGTTCGGTTGGAATTATTTGGTCACCGCCAAAATCAATCCACACGGCATGATTGAGGCGTTGCAAAAGCTGAAGCATTACGAGACGGAATTCAGTTTGACGAACCGGGCGTCGGCTTTTGACAGCCACCCGGATTTGGACAAGCGGATTGGCTGGCTCGAAGCAAAATGGGCGGCGTTGCCGGACAAAACCAACTTCATAGTGCTGACCAATCAGGTGCCGAAGATTAAAACTGACAATAGATTGATGAAGCTGCTTTTTGGCGGGAAGTTTTAGGTGAACCAGCCCAGCTCGTATTTTTTGTTGCGGTAAAGCAGGCCGAGAACCCGCATTTCTACAATCAAGAGGTAAAGTCCCAGCAGGCTGGAAATGATCGTGGGCAGCAACAGCACCGGCAGGATGGTTCCCAGATAGTTTTTCAAGAGCCAGCGCAGAAACAGAATGATGGCCAGCATCACGACGGTCAGCACATACTCTTTCAGCACTTTCGCAATGGAAGGGATGACGAGCAACGGATTGACGGCTCCAATCGAGTCAAACATCGCCACGGCCATGAAAGCCATCGGAAAATAAATACAGCCGAGGAGAATGGACGCCATTGTTGCCCAGCCCAGCCACGCCGCGCCGTCACCGGTTCCATGGAAGGCGGAATAGCCGGCGTAAATTGTCAGGCCGATGGCCGGAGCAAAACAGAACAGCACGGTGCCAAGGAACTCAAAGAATATTGACACCATGCCCGTCATTTCCGGCCACTCTGGCATTTCATCCTCGCCCAAAGCCGAGGCATTCAAGATGAGGCGCAAGTAGGCGAACAAATAGCCGGTGCCAAAAACGGTCAGCATACCGAGGGCTACCCAGCCATAAATAAAGCCGAATCTTGAAACCGCCTTCGCCCCGTCCAGCAGCAGGAAGAAAAATGTTCCGACCGCGATGAGAATCATGCCGTCCCCTTTCAGCGGATATTTGAAAGCGCCGATGATCTGGCGGGTGAACGGCAAATCCGCCGTGTCATCGGTGGTTGCCGCCGGTATCAGCGGCGTGCATTCCGTCACGCAGGTGCGACAGAAGCATTTGGTCTGGCCACTCACGGACCGAGTGTTGACGCACATCTCGCAAAAATTCCCGTGGCATTTGGGGCAGAGATAACGCGCCGGATTGCGCGGATGAAACTTGCAGCGGGCATGGCTGGTGGCCATGACCGTGGCGGCGGGCGCGGCGACCTGCTCCAATTGCAGCCGGACTTCGCCCAATTGAAGCGTCTGGCCGGGCAGCAGGATGGATTCATTCACCGCCTGTCCATCAATGAATGTGCCGTTGGAGGAGTTGAGGTCTTTGACGGTCACGCCGGAATCCATGACCATGAATTCGCAGTGGTTGCCGGACACGGAAGAGTGGTCAATTACGAAGTCGTTTCCCGCTTCGCGGCCCAAAGTGGCAATGCCGGTTTGCAGAGGGATTTCCCAGGCGTTCTCCGTGCCAGGATTAACGATGAGGCGTCGCACGAAGAAAGTTAATGGTTTTTCATGTCAGACTGTCAACCGCGATTTTATTGTCGCTTCCATTCGGCCATCTCGTTAGAG
>DMQW01000455.1 GCA_003455565.1 Limisphaerales bacterium | reverse complement strand
CACTGCGCCGCGCCGGACGCGCCCATCTTATGGCTCATGCCATGAATGCTGCCGGCGTAATCTTTGCCCTCTTTTTCGTGACAGCTTGCGCAATTCGGCGGCGGAACATTTTTGTCATGCACCAGCTCCTTGATGCCGTCGTGACAGTCAATGCAATCCAGCGCGCTGTGGACGGATTTCTTGAAACCATTCGTCGGGAAAAGTGCGAGCGCAACCTTCTCGCCATTCACGATCCGCGTGTTCTTCGGGTCGGTGTGACAATCGAGGCAATCCGCGCTGGAAAATTTTTCAACCGCGTTCGTCGCCGCAAAACCTGGCGTGGCCGCGAAGAAGACCACCAACAAAACCAACGCGAGCGAGCGAAAATTATTTTGCCAGCGGCTGAAGTTCATACGCCAATAAAATCGGAAGAATCAGGAGAATCCGCTCACCGATGATTGCGCATTGCTTGGCATTTTTTGACTGGTCGGAAAACCGTCCGCCGCACACATAAACCAAAAACAGCGCGCATGGCCGGCCGCGCCCTAATCCTTTCCCCAGCGCCAGCGGGGTTTCTCTCCTTTGAGATAGCAGATGATGATCAGGACAAGGGCGAGGACTAGGGAATAGGCCACATAAAGGCCGGGATGCTTGGGTATGAGGAACGTCCCGGCACCCAGCAGCAACACCCACACGACCATTACCACCCATCCCTGCCAGCAGACGGGCAGTCCCCAGCCCCAGCCATAACGCTTGGCCGGGAACCAGATTTTCTTTTCATTCGGTGGCATAATTCTCTTCTCCCAAAAATTCATCACGGCGTGGCGACGGCGCGGAAAAATTGCCGGGGCGAACCAATCAGGTTGGTGAAATCAAACGTGCCGTTGGTCGAGGTGAGGTTGGTATAGATAGAGGTCCAACTGCTCAAGTTGGTGGACATCTGGATGACGCATTCGCGGTTCGCGCCCGTGGACAGGTGCAATTGAAACGCGCCGGCATTGGCTGAAGCCACCGAGGCCAGCCAGATGGGCGGATTCAGCGCCTGCTTCAAGTTGAGCCGGCCACCCGTCACGCATTTCCCGGCCAGCGACGGCAACGGGTCCGTCGCGTTCAACAACCGCTGGATGATCTGCTGATAATTTTCCGTCGGATACTTCGCCAGCATCAGCGCCAGCGCACCGGAGACGTAGGGCGCCGCGTAGGAAGTGCCCGCAGTAAAGTTGTATGCAAATGTATTATAGCCGCTGTCCGATGAGTCATAAGTCGTATAAATCTGGTCACCCGGCGCGGCGAGATCCACATTGGTTGCGCCGTAATTGGACAAGCTGCCCAAGCCGTCGGTGCGGGTCGTGTAAGCCACGGATACGATATTATCAATCGCGTAACAGGCCGGATAGGTGGGACTGACATCAATGTTCACGCCCGGATTACCGTTGCCAGCAGAAGCCACCCAGATGATGCCCGCATCCCGCGCCGCGACGATGCCATTGGAAAGTGCCTGCGAAGCGGCCGGACTGTCAAAACTGGCATTGATGATCTTCGCGCCGTTTGTAATCGCATAGTCAATGCAGGCGATCACCGTCGAGTCGCTGCCGGTGCCATTGGTCAAACATTTGCAGGCCATCATCTGCACCCGCCACGCCACGCCCGTCACGCCTTTGCCATTGTTGCCCACCGCTCCCAGAACTCCGGCAACCATGGTTCCGTGACTACCGCCGTCATCACTCGGATCGTTTGTGCCGGTGAAGGCATTGAAACCATGACCGCCATCGTGGGGATTCACCCACATGTTCGAGGCCAAATCTTCATGCGTGGCCCGGATGCCGGAATCCAGCACTGCCACCACGATGTTGCTCGCCGAGGTCAGCACATCCCACGCTTCCGGCGCAGCAATGTCCGCGTGGGCCGTGCCGCCATTCTGACCGTAATTGTTCAAGCCCCACAACGTCCCGTCCAGATACTTGGGATCATTCGGCGTAGTCGCATCCGCATAGACGAGATAATCCGGCTCGGCAAATTCCACCAAACCGCTCTGCTGGTATTTGGCAATGAGGGTCGGCACCGTTTCACCCGCCGGCAAGGTGATGACTTGTGAACCACCCACCGCCGGAAACGCCTGCGCCACCTTGGCTCCCTGCGCGGCATGAAACGTCGTGAGCGCGGCGCGACTGCTGCCGGCCTTGGGTTGGATGAGGATTTGATCCGTCCGATACTCTAAAGTGGCCGCACCAAATATCGCCGGCATGTTCAACAGCCAGAGACAAAGGATGCCGAACATGATCAACGCTGTTGGTCTATTCATAGGATTATCCTTTCAGTTGACGTCGTTCTTAAATCAAATCCGTCTGCTTCTCCGGCTTGGCTTCACGTTGCGCTTTGGCAAATGGATTCATTTGCGGCGAGGCTTCCACGCGCTCTTTGCCGCTCAACAAACCTTCAATCGTGAGAATCTGGATTTTGGGATAATCCTTGTCGTGCCAGAGTTTGGGTTCGCAAGCAGTTGACTTTTTTATTCGTTTGCAAGCAACCACAAATCGCGCACGAGAAAACTTTGAAAATCTCTAATCTGCTCACGTAGCCGCTCGTTTGTCAGCATATCCGGGCGGGGATCAACGTAATAAACGCCGTCCAGTTTGTTCAATGCAACCGTGTAGCCAAGGAAGTGATTGGTCTTGAATGTGGAATTGATGCCAAAAATGCTTTCACCTCGTTTAGCGCGTTGAACGTCGTGGAGAAAAATTGCAATCACGGGAATGTTGCGGCCAAGAAGTTTGGTCAGGAGAAACTTGTCGAGAAAAACTTTATCTATACGGTCTTTGCTGGTTGTCTTCACCGAACCGACTACTTCCGCTGTGTGGATATGCTTCGTTTCGGAGGCGATGATGGCCTTGTTGCGCGAGAACACCAAATCAAGTTCGTAGGACATTTCGCGACCGGCATATCCCGGAATCGGAATATTGATAACACGGGGTTCGCAAGTGACGCCGATTCCCTTGATGACGAGCTTCACCAAGGATTCAAAAAGCTGGCCGATGCGTTTGCGCGATTGATTCTCGTTCTCGAACGAATCCCCAACGCAGCCAACCGACTGCTGCAACGTATAAACCACACGATTGATTTCGTTGGATTCCAAATACTGTTTTCGGCCTTTGCTGTCGGCTACAGATTGCTTGTGCTTTTTCAAATCACCTAAAAATTGAACGAAGCGGTCAAATGCGGCGGACAGTTCCTCGCCCGATTCAAAAAACAACTTTGTATTGAGCGGGCGAGTAATTTTGTTTCTATTGGCCTTGCTGTATTGGTAAAAAACGTAGTGCTCATTGGAAGGGGAGGGGGAAACGATTCGCGTGGGCCGTTCCATTTCCAGCAACGCTAGAAATGCCGAACAGAACTTTGCGTAGTCAGCCAGTTGTTTGAAGCCTGACTTGTCCGCCAGACTTTCCTGCAAGTCACCCAAGGTCGCTTTTTTCATCGGATGGATTTTCTCCTTTCGGCATTTTGTTCATCATAACGCAGCCACTTTTCAACCGGCCAGTCCTCGACCAATTCGATTCGATCCGCCGCCCACTGACAATATTCGGCGCTCATATCGCAGCCCTTCCATTGCCGCTTCAACTGCTCCGCCACCACCGCCGTCGTGCCAGAGCCAAGGAAAGGATCAACCACCACGTCGCCGGGCTTGGACGAGGCGAGCACGATCTTCCGCAACAATTCCTCCGGCTTTTGCGTCGGGTGCGGCGTCTTCTCATGCATCCCGTTGCAGGTCGTCGGGATTTCCAGCACGTCCTTCGGCTTCGCGCCGCGCGGATGCGGATGCCAAATATGGTCTTTGTTCGCGCCTTTTCCGTATTGGCTAGTTTCGGCCTGTGGATGCGCCGGATATTTCAGCGTGTGTTCGCCGTAGGGAATCCGCACGTCGTCCACGTTGAACGTATATTCTTGGCTCTTGCGGAAATGCAAAATACTTTCGTGCGAACGCCCCCAATCATCGCCCAGATTTGCCTTGTTCTTGTAATGCCACACCACCCAGCGGCAGCCTTTGAAAAATCGGGACGCCGGCAGCCGCAGGTCGGCCAGAATTTCCGAAAAGCCGCAGACATAAAGCGTCCCTTCCGGTTTCAAAACCCGTGCCGCCTGTTCAATCCAGCGAACTGACCACGCGACATATTCCTGCTGCGACTCGAACGTGTCCCATTCCGCCTTCTTAATGTTGTAAGGCGGATCAGCAAAGACGAGGTCAGCCGAACCGGCATCCAGACTGCGCAACCATTCAATCGAATCGCCCAGCCAGATTTCACCGTGCGGATGCGAATAAAACAAACGTGGTTTGGGATTCGACGCGGATATGTCCACCGGCAACCGTTCGCCTCTGGTCAAAGTCTGGCCGAAAAAAACCGGCGCTTCGCTGTTGCGGACAAAATAGCTGGCGGAAGGCTCTTTCAACTCCAGCGAACCAGCCGCAGGCCGGATGCCTTTTGTCTGCTTTTTTGAACGAGACTTTGGCTTGAGACGTGTTTTGTAATTGATGGACATGAGCGGCTAAATTGAGTCAACGCAGGCGCCGGGAAAAAACCTTCAGGTCGCGCAGCCACTGGAGATTGTCACCGAACAGGAGGTGGTTCTGTCTCTTATACACATCTGACGCTGC
>DMQW01000127.1 GCA_003455565.1 Limisphaerales bacterium | reverse complement strand
GCGGCCTTCGGAAACGGAGGCCGTTTTTTTATGCAAAGGTAGCGCGGGCATTCCGCTTGCGTTTAATCGGTTGTTGACGAACGTGGCAATGATGTTCTTTGCGAAGAAGGGCACTGGCAGGCCAGCAAACAAACGAAACTCGCCTCCTTTGCCGCGCCCAGTTGCGGTGCTTCCGTTCGCGCAGTGGTTTCCGGTGGTTGCCTCAACGTCGAGGAGACGCCCTCCACAGTCAGCCCGGCTTCACGGAGCATCTTCGTGAGTTCAGCGACCGTGAAAAAATGTGCGTCACGATAGAATGGATCGCCTTCCGCCTTTTTCCGCAAGTAGTGCTCGCCCCAAGGGGAGTCCGTCGGAATGTCGCCGATGAGTAGGTGTCCGTTTGGGCGCAGAACGCGACCTGCTTCGCGCATCAAAGCCGGGGCGTCATCAGCGAAGCACAACGTAGCAACCATCAATACGCCGCCGAACATTGCATCGGGAAACGGGAGCGCTTCGCCGCGCGCTTGTTTCACTTGGATACCGCGTCGTTCCGCCAAGCGCAACGCTCCAGCCGCCGGGTCAATGCCGAATTCCACACCGAGGGTTTGTGCAAAGCGTCCTGTGCCGACACCAACTTCGAGCGCAGGATGGAAATCGTCGCGCCATAGTAGTCGGATGGCGGCGAATTCGTTCTCGAATAGCACACGGCCTTTCGGCGAGTCGAACCATGCGTCATATCGCTCCGCTCCCGCGTCAAAAATGTTCGCGGATTCGCCCCTCATGGTTGGAGTTTCAAAACGTGCGACCGGAGCAGACCCAGCACGCAGTCGAGTTCTTCGATTGTCGTCCAGCGTCCGAGGCTGAATCGCACTGCGCCGAGGCCGATGTTTTCGGACGCGCCCATCGCTTGGAGCACGGGAGAAAGCTCGCGGCGTCCGCTGTGGCAGGCTGAACCCGTGGACGCCGCTACACCGTCCAAAGTTTCCAGCACTTCACTGCCGATGCGTCCGGCAAAGCTGACATTGAGTGTATTGGGCAAGCGTTTCGTTGGATGCCCGTTCAAATGCAGCGCCGGGCCGAACAAATCTTTTATTCCGGCGTGGAAGTAGTCGCGCAGTTTCGCAAGCCGTGCGCGGCGGGATTCCAAGTCCGCTTCGGCGAGTTCACAGGCCATGCCGAGTGCCACATCGAGCAGAATGTTTTCTGTGCCCGCCCGCCGACCGGCTTCGTGGCCCGCGCCGTGCATCAGTGGTTCGAGTTGCACGCCCTGCCTGATATAGAGCGCGCCGACGCCTTTTGGCGCGTAAAGTTTGTGCCCGGCCACCGAGAGCAAATCCACTCCGAGTTCCGCGACCTTGGTGGGAATTTTTCCCACGGATTGTGCGGCGTCAGTGTGCAAAAGAACGCCCTGCTCGCGGGTGATGCGGCCAATCTCGGCAATGGGTTGAATCGTGCCGACTTCGTTGTTGGCGTGCATCACGCTGACGAGGATGGTGCGGGGCGTGAGGGCTTTCCGAATGTCGTCGGGATTGACCGCGCCGGTGCCGTCCACCGGTAGGCAAGTCACTTCCGCACCCAGCGTCTTGAGGAAACCACAGGGCTGAAGCACTGCCGGATGTTCCACTTGCGTCGTGATGATGTGGTTGCCCTTTTGGCGCAGCGAGAAAAACGCGCCTTTGATGGCGTGGTTGTTCGCCTCCGTTCCACCGCTGGTGAAAATGATTTCCTGCGGCGCGCAACCGAGCAGCGCGGCGACCTGGTTGCGGGCTTTCTCAACCGCCAGCTTTGCCGGTGCTCCCGCCCAATGCTGGCTAGACGGGTTCCCGTAGTGCTCGCTCAAAAACGGCCGCATTGCGTCGGCCACTTCCGGCGCAATCGGCGTGCTCGCGTTGTAGTCGAGGTAGATTGGACGGGCCATGGTCGTGTGGTTCATTTGGGCAAAGCTGCCAGCGCATTCGTCAGGTTCCCTTGATCAAAAGCCAGCGCCCCGGCGATGCGCTTCGCCTCCGTTTCTCCGAAAAGCCGTGCCACCACATAGAGCGCCCCTTCGTAGCTGGCCAGACCGCCGGCTGATGTGACCAGATTGCCGTCCACGACCACCCGCTTTCCCCCTTGAACGCTGCACGTTGGAAACCGGCTCTGTAACGTGCCGGTGTCATTTTGAAAAGTCGTCGCGTTCTTTCCCGCCAGCAGTCCGGCCTCTGCCAAGAGGAAAGCGCCTTCACAATGCGAGGTGATAAACTTGGCGTTCGCCGCCGTCTTCTTAATCCACGTCAGGGCCGCTTTGTTTTTCGGATCGGTGTCCAGGCTTCCCGCCCCGCTGGGCACTACCAGCACGTCAATTTTGGGAGCGTCGGCAACCGTGTAATCCGTGTGGATTCGCAAACCTTCATAGGTCGTTAAATCCTTTTTCGTCCCGGAGATGAGGACCACCTTCACCTTGCCATCGGCAACGTGATGATACACATCCAGCGGGCCGGCAAACTCGGTGATGTAAGCTTTGTCGAAGACCAGAATCCCGACCACCACCGGGTTTGCATTCGTGGTCGTTTGACCTGCCGCGTTCAGTGCCAAAAGACCGAGGAAAGTCAGGACGATGAGGAGGTATGTTTTCATAATGCGTGCCTTGATTTTTTAATGTCGCTTGAAACGGAAATAGCTGAACTTTTGTTCGGTGGCCCACGGCGTGGTATGAGTCTCGTCCACTTGCTCGACCAATGCAAATCCCGCGCCGAGTTCGGCACCGATGGCAGCCGCGTCATAACGGGCCACTTCCAGTCCGCTGCATTTCAACGGCCCGTCAATGGCAAACGACGCGATGACCGCCTGTCCGCCGGGCGTCAGCGTGCGTTTCAATGTCTCGACATACCTTTGCCGGTCGGCTTTGTCCGTCAGAAAGTGGAACACGGCGCGGTCGTGCCAGAGGCCGAATTGACGCGCGGCCTGGAAGGTCGTGACATCCGCTTCCTGCCATTCCACAGCGTCAGCCCGGTTGCCCAGCCGTCGCCGCGCATGTTCCAGCGCCGCCGCCGAAATGTCCAAGACCGCCAGTTGGCGGTAGCCCGCATCGAGCAGGCAATCCACCAGCACCGACGCCCCGCCGCCCACGTCAATAACGCCTTGGTCTTTGCCAGTGCCCGCCGCCTCAATGAGCTTGAGCGAGATGGCCGGCCGGGTTTGAAACCAGCTCACGTCGTCGGTCGCTTTGGTTTGATAGACTTTTTCCCAATGTTCTTTTCTGTTCATACCGTCATTCTTTTTGCGGTTGGATAACCCGGTGTCATTCCACCGCGTTCAGGCTGCGTCTCGTTTTCGGAAGCATATCATCTTCGATAGGGTCTTGCGCACCGGACACAACTCTGCCGCTGCGAGCAGGGATTGGCGGTGAGTTTCTTGCAGCGGCCCCTCCAGTTCAAACGAGTATTCAAAGGTGATGCGCTCAGGATCATCCATCCCGTCGAGCCGGGTCGTGACTTTTACGCCGGTTAACGGAATGTCGTGCTTGTTGGCGTGCATGCGCAACCAGATGTTCAGGCAACTGGCGAACGCCGCCTCCAACAATTCGTGGGGGGCGAAACCCGGCATGGCTTCCGCCATAGGCTTTCACGGTGTCGGACATGAACTGATGACGTCCGTTGGCAACGCGTGTCAGATATTTCTGCGCTTCGCTTTGAGTTTTAGTCATGGGCTGGTTTGCGCTGTCTTGGCCAAGCGGCCAACATGCAAAATTTCACCGGTATCATTTGGCGGCGGCGCTGGTGTGCTGTAACGCGGATTGGATGTCCCTTTGAAATTCGGACTTGTCCCGGGCGCCGAGGTAGGTCTTTAGAATCCGGCCGTCGCGCCCGATGAGCAGCGTGGTCGGGACGGCTTGAATTCCGCCGTAGGCGTCCGTGGCTTGGGTGGTTCCGATCACGAGCGGGTAATTGATGCCCATGCGTTGGGCGAGAGGCTTCACGACCGCCGCGCCTTCTTCATCCAACGCGATGCCCAGGATGGTGAAGCCCTGCTCCGCGTATTGCGTTTGCAACTGGATCAAATCAGGGATTTCTTTTCGACACGGCCCACACCACGTCGCCCAAAAATCCAACAGGACAACCTTGCCTTTGAAATCCGACAGCCGCACGGTCTTGCCCGACAAATCGGTCAGGGCAAAGTCAGGCGCTGTTTTTGCCAACGCCGACGGCGGAGCCGAGTTGTTGGTTTCAGCGCACCGGCCCCACGAGCCGGCGGTCAACATCGTCATCACGATGACCGCCAGGAAAACTGCCGGGCGTTGTCCTGCGCTCCTCATTTCACATCATCCCCTTTCTGAATGGGGTATCCTTTGGCGATCCAATCTTGCTGAAGATTATTGGGGAGTTCCAAGATTCTGACGTTCTTGAACCCCAATTCTTGCAGGGTCCGAAATGACGGCCGGATGTTGGGACAATGCGTCCAAGGACAGCAGCCGCAGTAGAGAATGATTGCCTTGTCCCGTGGAATTTTTTCCACTTCACTCTTCAGCCTTTCGATGCCTTGAGGTTTGTTCGCCGGCCCCGCGAATTTCGACCCCACGATGTGACCGCCCTGATAAAGGACGAGGAATCCGACCTGGAGCACCAGCGGCTTTTCGCCCGTCGGCTCCGAAAGGGACTTGCTGAGTTCTTCCGGTTTGATGAGCTGGTCAGCTTGCCACGAGTCTGAAGGCGGGCCGGGAAGCGGTTCCGATTGGTTGGTCTGGGCAGTTGTCGAAGCCGCCGACGGCTCGGAAAACGCCGTCGTCTGTAAAACAGGAAAGACCGCGCCGCCCAACGCAGTCACGGCAACCATCATCGTAATCGCTCGTTTGTTCATCACGGCTCTCATTTTCTAGTCTTTATATCTTTCCGATCGGGCGCAAGCGGCCCCCATCGTTTCATCCGATTCATCGTGTCTTGGATACCACATCGCCCGGGCATGTTCAAACTAATCTTGCAAATCAATCAGCTTATTGATCCCCGAACCAACAATTATTTTCCTGTTCCGACTCCGCCAACTCCGCCCGCGCCGCCACATCCGTAAAACAATTCAGCAAAAGCAAAGCGGCCTTCGGAAACGGAGGCCGCTATTTTTTTTCGACCCACTCGTAAAGCACCGGCAGCAAGACAAGTTTCAGAAACGTCGAGGTCAGTAATCCACCGATGACAACAATGGCGAGCGGACGTTGCACTTCCGCGCCCGCGCCGGTCGCAATCGCCATCGGCACGAAACCGAAGCTGGCGACCAGCGCGGTCATCAGAATCGGGCGCAGCCGTGTCAGCGAGCCTTCCATCACCGCTTCACGGACGTTCTTGCCTTGTTCGCGAAGTTGGTTGAAGCAGGAAATCATCACAAGTCCATCCAACACGGCGACGCCGCTTAACGCGATGAAGCCCACTCCCGCTGAAATGCTGAACGGCATCCCGCAAATCCACAGCGCGAACACGCCGCCAGTAGCAGCGAGCGGCACGCCGGTATAGATGACAATGCTTTGGCGCAGGCTGCCGAAAGCCATGAACACCAGCACGAAAATCAGAGCGAGCGTTGCCGGCACGAGCACGGCCAATCGCGCGCGTGCTTCTTGCAGGTTCTTGAACTGTCCGCCGAACTCAATCGTGTAGCCTTCGGGGATTTCAACTTTTTCTTTTATCTGCCGCTCGGCTTCATGCACGAAACTCTCCACGTCACGCCCGCGCAAATTGACCAAGATGGCGGCGCGGCGTTGTCCCGAATCGCGCTTGATGGGATCAACGCTGGCGGTGATTTTGAAATCGGCAACTTTGCTCAAAGGCAACAAACCATTTTCGCCAACGCGCACGGGCAATTCATGTATCTGATCAATTTTTTGTCGAAGCTCTTCCGGCATTCGCACCACGATGTCGTAGCGGCGGTTGCCTTCGATCAGCGTGCCTACGGTCTGCCCGCCAACGGCGGTGGAGATGGCGTTGTTCACTTCCGACGCGGGCAAATTATATTTTTCGAGAGCCGCGCGGTTCACTTGCGCTTCCAGCATCGGCACACGGCCTGAAGCCTCAAACTCGACTTCATCCGCGCCGGGAATTTTTTCCAGAAGCTCTTTCACTTCACCGGCAATTTTCTCCAGCACGTCGTAGTCATCGCCGAAAATTTTCACGGCAATGTCCGAGCGCACGCCTTCCAAAAGTTCGTTGAACCGCATCTCAATGGGCTGCGACATCAGAATCTCCTGGCCGGGGACATTCTTCTCAATTTCTTCGACAATGGTTTTGGCAAGCTCGTCTTTACTCATGGCGTGCCCGTCAATTTTGCGCCATTGCTTTTGCGGTTTATAGAAGATGTAGAAATCGGTCTGGCTCGGCGGCATCGGGTCGGTCGCCACTTCGCTTGTGCCGATGCGGGAAAAGACGCGCGAGATTTCCGGCACGTTGGCCAGCAAAACCTTCTCGGTCTTTTGTTGCAGTTCAAGCGAAGCGTCCAAGTTGATGCTGTTGGTTCGGAAAACCATCGCGAGCAGTGAACCTTCATCAAGTTTTGGCACAAACACCGCGCCTAGCCGGTTGAACACAAAAATCGAAAGCACGAGTAAAATTACCGCTCCGCTCGTGACGACCCAACGGCGGCGCAACGACCATTCCAGCATGGGCCGATAAATTTTCTTCGCCACACGCATCGCGAGATTGTCGCCTTCGTGGATTCGGCCACCCAGCACGAATGAGCAAAGCACCGGCATGAGTGTCAGCGTGAGCAATAACGCGCCGCCCAAGCAGAGCATCACGGCCAGAGCCATCGGGTGAAACATTTTCCCCTCGACGCCGCTCAACGCCAGAATCGGCACATAGACAATTGTGATGATAAGCACGCCGAAGAACATCGGGTTGCCGACTTCTTTGCTGGCGTGCAGCACCGTATGCAAGCGTTCCTCGACCGTGAGTTGCCGTCCGAGTTGATGCTGTTTCGCCGCAAGCTGGCGCACGATGTTTTCCACAATGACCACCGCGCCATCAATGATGAGGCCGAAATCAATCGCGCCGAGACTCATCAAATTGCCGGAGATTTTACCCTGCACCATCCCGGTCATGGCGAACAGAAATGAAAGTGGAATCGCACAGGCCACAATCAGCGCCGCGCGCCAGTTGCCCAGCAGCGCAAGCAAGACCACGACCACCAGGACTGCGCCTTCAAAAAGATTTTTCTCGACCGTCCCAACCGTGCGATCCACCAACTCCGAACGGTCATAAATCGTGCGCATGACAACACCCGGCGGCAGCTTCACTTGGATTTCCTGAATGCGTTCGGCGACGCGCTTCGCGATGATGCGGCTGTTTTCGCCAGTGAGCATCATCGCCATGCCGACAATCGCCTCCTCGCCGTTTTCGGTTGCCGCGCCCGTGCGGACTTTCGAGCCGATGCCGACTTCCGCCACGTCTTTGACCAAAAGCGGCTTCACGCCCGCGCCAAATTTTATCGGCAAGCTGGCAATTTCGTCCGTTGTCTCAACCCGCCCGACGGAACGAACGATGAGTTGTTCGCTGCCGCGATTGACCACACCACCGCCCGCGTTTTCCACGTTTTCGCCGATGAGCTTGGCGAGTTCTGCAAAAGTCAAATTGGCGTCGCGCAGTTTCTCGGGATTGGGAAGCACGACGATTTGTTTTTCGTAGCCGCCCATCGCGTTGATTTCCGCGACGCCCGGCACGGTGCGGAGCATCGGCTTGATGGTGAAGTCCTGAATCAAATTTAATTCCATCAACTGCTCGCGGCGCGTGGCGGGCTTGTTGGTCGCATCCGGCGCGTAGTCCACGACGTATTGATAAATTTCGCTCAACCCGGTGGTGATGGGCGCGAGTTTAGGCGCGAGTCCGGTTGGAATTTTCTCCAGTGCGTTTTGCAGCCGTTCGCTGACGAGTTGCCGGGCGCGGTAAATGTCCGTGCCGTCCTTGAAAATGAGCGTGATTTGCGAAAGGCCGAAACGCGTGAGCGAGCGCACTTCGTCCATGCCGGGAACGCCGGTTAATTCTGTTTCGAGCGGAAATGTGACGAGCCTTTCGGTTTCTTCCGGCGCGAGCGCGGGGACTTCGGTGTTGATTTGCACTTGGACATTCGTGATGTCCGGCACGGCATCAATCGGCAACTGCGACGCCGACCAAAGACCGACGCCCACGAGCAGCGCGGTCGCCAGCAAAACAAACGCGCGCTGGCGCAGGGAAAATTCAAGAATCCTGGCGATCATGGTGTCTTTCCTTTTTGCGCGGCTTGTTTTCTGCGCCAGACTTGCCAGCGTTCCCGGCCTGCGAACAGCGGCAGCGAATCACTCACCGGCTCGTCCACGATGTGGGGGGAATGTTTGCTGAACAACTCCTGTGCCTCCTTTTCTGTCAGTGGATACGGCGGCGGCTCGTCCTCCTGACCGTAGAAAAATAAACCGATCAACTCTCCGCCGTCGGCCAGCAACTCCGCCATGCGTTGCGCGTATTGCGGCCAGATTTCAGGCGGCAGCGAGCAGAGAAACGTGCGTTCGTAAATCACGTCGAACTTTTGCCTGCCGAAATCGTGCGCGAAGAAGTCAGCCAGCACGACCTTGTCAGCGAGTGCGCCCAACACCTGCCGCGCGCGTTCGATGGCGGCGGGCGAATAATCCGTCGCCAGCACGTCCCAGCCATGTTCATGGAACGCCCGCACTTCGTAACCCGACCCGCAGCCAGGAATCAGCGCGCGTCGCGGGGTGGTTGTTTTCAAATACGCTGCGAGCGCAGCCGGAATCCCGCCGAAATCCCACGGCATTTTTCCCGCGCGATAACGGCTGTCCCAAAATTCCATTTCGTTGCTTTTCATGGTTTATTTTACTTGGCTGGCGCAATAATCACGGTTCGTGTTCGAGTTGAAGCATGGTTTCGATGATGCGTGGTTGAACATTTGTCCAATCAACGCCCTCACCGCCGGTTTCAAATACGCCGCGGAGTTGTGCGTGCTTGTCCACGACGACGAAAATCGTCGTGTGAATAA
>DMQW01000275.1:3545-4130 GCA_003455565.1 Limisphaerales bacterium | reverse complement strand
TCGCTGATTGGTTCTGGTTCTGGCAAATCATCGAAATGCCCACGTTGTTCCAAAAGTGGAAGCCAGTTCGGATTATCAAGTTTTTCAAAGAAAAAAATGTAGTTCGCCCCTTTGTAAGAAATCAATTCATCAACCCTTGTCAGCGCTTCACTGCTTGGCGTTCCTGCAATTAACGCCATCAATTCGTTTAGCTGGGCATCTGTGCAAGGAGTGAGGTAATTTAATAAAAGAGTTTCAAAGAGTCCCAGCTCTATTCGGAATTCAGCTTCGTCTGCTTTGTGTCTGTGGTGAGCCACATTTTCAAAAAACTTCCCGATTCGCCCGAATGCTCGGTCTCGGGCTTCACGATATTCTTTTGACATGAATTCAGCCTGTGAGTCTGAAGTTGTGAGCGCAACCTTCAGCCGCGCAGTCCGAGGAGTTTTATCAAAAAGTTTTGCCTTTTCCTCTAAATCAACCAAAAAATTGTTGAGCCGATCATTGATGATGTTTCCGTTCCAGCCGTTTGAATAATCGTTAGATTTGATTTGCGGAAAGTTTTTGAGCAAATCTTTCAATGGTGGAAGAGGTGATTGAAATTCCTCA
>DMQW01000275.1:0-3292 GCA_003455565.1 Limisphaerales bacterium | reverse complement strand
ATTCCTCAACGTTCATACTCGTCGCCAACTTCTCACAAAGTTCCCGAATTGAGTTCGCTGCTTGCGCAATTTTGTCAGGCGATTTGGAGGCCAAAACTTGTATAGCTCCAAGATACCAGTTGTAAAATTTTTCGCGATCGGTTGAGAGGTCTCGTAGCAATTCAAAAACGTCAATCTGTTGGCGAGTTAAATCCGGCGGCAGATTTGCGCTCCCTAAATCTGGGTTGTTATTTGTATCGGCATTCATTGCTTAACCAACTATGCCGCTTCCCTGCCCAAATAAAAGCCAAAGTTATTGGCACGATGCACAATCCATTCACGCGCCCTTCACGGCCTGAATTAGCCTTTGGCAGCTTTCCGGGCGCGCTTTGATTTTGCGGCGGGGAACATTGGCTTGGTAATTTTTTCGTAAAGGTCGAAAAGGTATTCAACGCGTTGGCGGTCGCTGTCGAATTTTTCCGGGCGGTAGCAGAGTTCAACGGCGCGGTCTAATTCGGCATGGGCTTTGGCAAGTGCGGGCGGCATGGCGAGCGGATCGTAAAGGTCGGCGAGCGTGGCGTCGGGGAATTGCTGGCGAGCGTCTAGCACGGCCTGCGCTTTGGCTTCCACACTAGCGCGCTGTTTTTCTGTCGCACTCTGCGGCCAAGGATAATTGTTATAGACGAGCCGAGTTGAATATCGAAAATCAGATTTAATGCGGCCACAAACTACCCGCACCCATGCCATGTGGATTGCAGATGACAATACTCCAAAATGGAAAGGAGTTGCGTCTGGTATGTCCGAACAACTGTTCTGAACTATGTAATCAGGATTAAAGTAGCCAAATGGAACATATTTCCGCGTTTCTGAAGTGTGCTGGGGCACAACCATGAAGCGCCTTATAGGCTGGCGGATTTCCGCAAATAAAGTCGAGGCTCCAGCTTTACGACGCGTAGGAATTTTTATACTGGCCAACCGAAAGTCGCGGACGGATTCAACTCGTTTTTTGATGCCGGGTATATTGCGGATGTCGGCTGGTGGCGCATTGACCAACCACAAACACCAACGCGGAATTGAATAAAGATACTCGTCAGCGCAAAGGAGCGGACGTAGATATTTTTTAGCATCTGGATTTTCAGCCAAAAACTTTTCGCGGTCTGTTTCTTCAACAATCAGGTGTCCGCCGTCCGTTGGCTTGCTTCCGTAATTACACGCTGGCACTTCACAAATTGGTTTGCTGCGTGAGATAACGGCCAAATCAGAACCTTCGATGAGATAGGGACTGATATTTTTCGCAGTCGTGACGGTGACGTTTTCAGACTCGTAATCATAAATCCGTTTGATCGCCAAGTCGCAAGCCCCAAAACCGATGATGACAACGTGAACGTGCGCTTTGCCGCGCGCTTCGCTTTCCCATGCAAAAGTGCGATGAGCAAAAAGGATTTTTAGACCAAATTTTTGAAATAGTGGCATCCATAAAACCGAAACTTGCTCGCCTTGCGAAATTGAATTGGTAGAAACAAAGCCAACAATAATTCGCGTGTCCTGAATGTAATCGGCGGCTTTGCGATACCAGCCGGTGACGTAATCAAGCACGCCCGATCTGTCAGTTTCGCCCCAGACAATTTCCATGTCTTGCCCTTGTTCGCCATTCATCAAATGTTTCCCAACAAACGGCGGATTGCCGAGAAGGTAACTACATTGTGCCGGCGCGAGGATTTGTTTCCAGTCCGCGCGCAAGGCGTTGGCGCAATGAATATGCGGTGTCTTTTTTAGCGGCAACCGCTGGTAGAGCTGGCCGAAGGCTTCAGACACTTTCAAATTCATCTGGTGATCCATCAGCCAGAGCGCGACTTCGGCAATGCGCGCCGGCCATTCCAGAATTTCAATGCCGTAAAACTGGTCAACGTCCACTTGTGAGAGGCGGTTGATTTCGTCGAGGGTCAATTCTTTTTGCGTGCCGCGTTCTAATCCGAGTCCACCGCCAAACAATTCTTGCAGGACTTCAAGTTCAAGCTGGCGGAGTTCGCGGTAGGTGATGACTAGAAAATTGCCGCAACCGCACGCCGGGTCGAAAAATTTCAGGCGGCAAATTTTGGCGTGAAATTCCTCCAGCCGTCCGTGCCGGCGGGTCGAGCGGTCGGCTTTGATGCTTTCAAGTTCGCCCCGCAAGTCGTCGAGAAAAAGCGAGCGGATAACTTTGAGGATGTCGGGTTCGCTGGTGTAATGCCCGCCCCCCTGCCGCCGGTCTTTCGCCGGCATGATGGTTTGAAAGAGTGAACCAAAAACGGCGGGCGAGATGCGCGACCAATCTTTGCCGCAACATTTTAGAAGCGCGTCACGCATTTCGCGGTTGAAATCGGCAAAGCCAAGTTGTTCGCCGAACAAATCGCCGTTGACGTAAGGAAACTGCGCGAGGTCTTCGTCAAGGTTGGCTTGCCGCTTTGCTGGCGGCGTATCCAAGACGGCAAACAGGCGTCCCAGATGCAGCCCCAAATCCGAACCGTCGGGCTTGGTGTGGTTGTCAATGTAGAGTTGGAAAGCGTCGGGATTGAAAATGCCGGTGTCTTCGGCGAACAAACAAAACAGGACGCGGATTAAAAATTGTTCTAGGTCGTGGCCGGTGTAGCCACCTTTTGCGAGCTTTTCATGCAGTTCGCCGAGAATTTCCGCCGCCTCAATGTTAATCGGGTCTTGCTCTTTGGCCGCGTGCGTCTTGTAGCCGGGGATAAACGCAAAGGCAGCTACATTTTTGTGAAACTCGGCAAGCGGAAATTGAATGGTTTGAATCCGCCGCCCGGCGAACAATGGCAGGTCAATCTGATTTTCCGGCTCTAAATCATGCAGGGCAATCCGCTGGAAATCAGAAATGACAACATAGCGCGGAATTTCGTCGTGTCGGCCTTCACTGGCAAGTGCTTGGATGTAATCGAAGGCTTGCGACTCGGCTTTGTCGAGATTTTGCCCCCGGCTTTTGTGTTCGACGAGCAGCTTGCGTTTCCAGAAAAGGTCAATGCGTCCGTATGTCCCTTTCATGGTTTTTACCGGCACTTCAAAACTGGCAACGGTTTTGCGTGGCACGCCAAAGACATCAAAAAAATCGTTCCAAAAAGTTTGTTTCTCGGCACTCTCGCTGGTTGCGCCCGCGTTATCGCGCGCGAACTTAACGGCGTTGTGGCGAATCTCATTCCACGAAAGAGGCATGGCTGACGATAGCGGATTTCACCAGCAAACCGAAAGCACAAATCAATTTTCCCCGCGCTAACTTTCAAAACGGCGGCGCGGACGGCTGGACCGGCCTCGTCGCCAAACT
>DMQW01000470.1 GCA_003455565.1 Limisphaerales bacterium | reverse complement strand
TTCGGTACGCACGGGCATCGCGACATGGAAATCATCACCTATGTTTTGAGCGGCGCGCTTGAACACAAAGATTCGATGGGCAACGGCCGCGTCATCCGCGCCGGCGAATTTCAATACATGGCCGCCGGCACCGGTGTGCAGCACAGCGAGTTCAATCCGTCGAAGACCGATCCATTGCGCCTGCTGCAAATCTGGATTCAGCCGGACGAAAAAGGAGTTCCGCCGCGTTATGCCGAGAAGAATTTCGCGACGGCACCGACGGGAAAATTAAATCTCGTCGCGAGCAAGAGCGGACATGACGGTTCCATCGCGATCCATCAGGACGCCAATCTGTCGTTCGCAAAACTGGACGACGGACAGCAGGTGGAATATCCGCTCGCGGCGGGACGGCACGCGTGGGTTCACATTGCCGAAGGCGAAGTTTCCATCAATGGCACGAAGCTGTCCGGCGGTGACGCCGTTGGCGTGAACGATGAAAGTGTGTTAAACATTTCCGCGACCAAGCCATCGCAGGTGCTGGTGTTCGACCTGAATTGAAACGCAAACAATTGTAGCGGCGCTCTGTGAGCGCCGTTTGAAATTCACGATTACAAAATCCGGCGGTCACAGACCGCCGCTACAAAATATAAAACGCATTCTACAACTGCTCGCCGTGCTGGTGCTACTGGCCGCCGGGGCAACCTGGCTGGCCACCGGCGCCAATCGCGGCTGGACCAAAACCAGCGTGATGGTCAAGACGCTCGATCCCGTCACCGGCATTGACGGCATTTCCTATGAGAAAAAATTTCTGCCGGGCGTGGATTTCCTCGGCGCAACGGCGCTGGGTGCCGGGCTGCTGGCCGGAGCATCACTTTTCTTTCGCAACAAAAACAAACCACAAACCACAAACTGAAACCAAACGAGTTTTTTCAAAATCCTGTAGGAGCCGAGGTGACGAGGCTCAAATCAAAACCGATCAGAGACTCCTCACGTCGTCTCCTACAATTTTGAGAGAACCACAAAACAATAACCATCACACAAACTATGAAACTGAATCATCTCATTCCACTCGTCTGTCTCGCCACCGCTGCTTATGCCGCGCCGCAAAGCTTTGACTTCAAAGATCCGAAGGGCGTGAACAACGCCGTGTTCAAACTCGATGCGCCGTTGGAATCCATCAACGGCAGCGCCAGCGGCATTAGCGGCACCGTGAGCTTTGACCCGGAAAATCCGGCGGTGACGACCGGAAAAATTGTGGTCGCAGCCGAGTCATTGACCGTTCCCAATCCGATGCAGAAGGGACACATGCACAGCGACAAATGGCTCGATGTCGCGAAGTATCCTGAAATCACCTTTGAAGCGAAGTCGCTGAAAAATGTGAAGACTGAAGGCGACGTGACCACCGCCGATGTCACCGGCACGTTCACGTTGCACGGCGTCTCCAAGGAAATCACCGCGCCGGTCAAACTGACCTACCTCAAAAACAAGTTGAGTGACCGCGTGCCGAGTCTCAAGGGCGACCTGCTGGTCATCCGCGCGAATTTTGTCATCAACCGGAATGACTTCAACATCCAGAAAGGCCAGTTCGAGAACAAGGTCGCCGACAACATTGATCTTTCGTTGAGCATCGCCGGTGCGTCCGCCAAGTGAAAAACTCACAACCAAAAATCATGAAAGCCATCCAACTGCTGTTCAAAACCAATCCCAGTTACGCCCCGCTCATCGCGCGGCTCACGCTCGGCTTCGTCATGTTTCCGCACGGCGCGCAAAAAATGCTCGGCTGGTTCGGCGGCGACGGCTTCAGTGGCACGATGAACTCGTTCACGCAGCAGATGCACATTCCCGCCGCGCTGGCGTTTCTCGCCATCATGGCGGAATTCGCCGGATCGCTCGGCCTCATCACCGGACTGCTGGGACGCATCGCCGCGTTCGGCATCGCGGTGAACATGACGGTCGCCATCCTCACCGTTCACGCGACGAACGGATTTTTTATGAACTGGTTCGGCAACCAGAAGGGCGAAGGTTTTGAATATCATCTGCTCGCCATCGGCCTAGCGCTCATCGTAATTTTTCAAGGTGCCGGCAAGGCGTCGCTCGACGCGCTGATCGCCAGGCGGCTGGCGGCGAAGTGATTTTCTGCGAAATCAAAATGGCGTGACGCCAGCGACTGCGTCGCGCCTATATTACTTTTGCTGCCAGAACGCAAAAACTTTCCGCCACCACTCCGATGATTGCGCGGCGATGTCGTTGTGATGCGCGCCGGGAATGAGCTGGAGGTTTTTCGGTCCGCCGTAGCCATCGAACAGTTTCCGCCCGGAAGCGGACGGAATAATTTCATCCGCGCTGGCGACGACAAATTTCACCGGGCCGCGATAATGCCGCAGGCAGTCCGCCGGATTGAAACGGTCGAGCAACAGAAAATAGGCCGGCAGGAAGGGCATCTGTTTTTGCGCGACCGACGCCAGATTGGCATACGGAGCAAACAGGGCGAGACCTGCGATTTCCACCGGATGATTTTTGGCGAGTTCGCACGCCACACCTGCACCGATGGATTCACTGACAACGTATCTCGGCGAGTTGGCTGGCAATAGTTGAAACGCTTCTTCCGCAGCGGCGACAAAATTCTTTCTGCCCGGCGAACCTTCGCGCGCACCGTAGCCAGGATATTCGAGAATAAAAACATTCACGGACGCTGCGTCGTGAATTGGCTGCGCCAAGTAATCGCGGCTCAACGCGCAACCGGCGTTGCCGTGGACGATCAGGACGCTACCCGTCGCCGCACCGCTGGCGGAAATTTTCCAGCCGATGATCTGGCCGGTCGGATTTTTCCATGGAACAAAGCCGTGTTCCGCCGCGACGGACTCGATGACGCCGACAGGAATCTTCGTGGGAAAATAAATCAGGCGGCGCTGAAAGATCAGCGCCGCCAGAACGACGAGCAAATACGCGATGACGAGCAGTTGCAACACACGAAAAAGTCTAAAACGTCCGGCAAACTGGGTTGCGAACAATTCTTTCACGGCGAGCGCAAGCGGTAGAAGCGGCCGGGATAATTCGTCCACTGCGGATCGCTGAAGTAGGCCGAGCCGGTCGTGAGCGTGTTCGTTTGCACCGGCTGCCAATCGGGATGAAAAAGATTCGTGCAGGCTTCTACCACCACCGTCTGCCCGCTGGCCCAGTTGATGTTGAAAGCGAATTGGTTTGTCTGCACGCCAAAGCTGACACCGGTCGGTTGTAATTGTGGCAGCCAAGGCGCAGTTGGACGACCAGCAAAGTTTGTTGTCCATCCTGTCGTTGATGGGAGATAATAGACTATTGCATTAGTAACGCCATAGAACACAGCCGATCCTATGTTCGTTGGCGAATTACCTTTAAAAAAAACTCCAGTCAAGTCAGTGCAATCATAAAACATCCCGTAATTGATACTGGCAACACCTGAAGGAATGACAATGCTTTCGAGAGAAGAACAGCCTCCAAAAGCATCTTCGTCAATATTGGTAACGCTGTCGGGAACGGTAATGTTGGTCAAGCTTGCGCAATCAGCAAATGCATCCTGCCCAATGGTAGTAACACTGTCCGGTATGACAACACGAGCCAGACTACTACAGCCATAAAACGCTTGGAAACCAATGCTGGAAACACTGTTTGGGATACTGACACCAACTAAGCTAGAACAATTTTTGAATGCTGAATCAATGTTCGTGACACTTGTTGGAACCACAATATTTGTCAAACCCGTGCAATCAAGAAACACTCCCCTTCCTGATATTGTAGTATCTCCCACAAGACTACTAATATTGCTTGGAATAACGATGCTGTTCAGTGCGGCACACCATGCAAACACTCCACTTCCCAGATTTGTAACATTGTTAGGGATTATTGTTCCAGCAAGGCTATAGCAGTCTGAAAACGCGAAGCTTCCGATGCTGGTAACACTACTGGGTATAGCGACATCGGTCAAGCTAAAACAGCCCTCAAATGTTCCATCTTCAATGCTGATAATGCCGTTGGGAAGCGTAACATTCGTTAGACTGAAACATGCGATAAACGCCATCGGTCCAATGTTGGTAACACTGTCTGGAATTAAAACGGAAGTCAGGTTCGTGCAGTTGGCAAAGGCCCCCTGGACCAATACTCCATTCACGACACTTACACCAGCAATGCAGGTTATTGGATAACCATTCGTGATGCTGGGAATAATCGCCAGGCCGTCAGACCCCGTGTAGCCTGTGATGGTGATGGCACCGTTGTTGGTCGTGAACGTGAATTGCGCCTGCACTACGGAGGGCAGTGCCAGCAGCAATAGTAACGGCAGCAGCTTCATAGTCTCATTACAGTCCTCATTGCCCAAGGATGCAAGAACTGACTTTCATTTTCTGCCGCCGCCTCCGGTGCTCAAAAGTCGCAAACCAGTTTTCAAGTCGCGCTCTGATCCTTCTTCTGCGCCTTCACTTCGAGGTAAAGTTCGCGCAACTGGCGCGGCGAAACTTGCGACGGCGAGTCGGTCATCAGGCAGGTGCCCTTCGCGGTCTTCGGGAAGGCGATGACGTCGCGGATGCTCGGCGTGCCGCAGAGAATTGCGATGAGGCGGTCGAAGCCGAGCGCGATGCCGCCGTGCGGCGGAGCACCATATTTGAAGGCATCGAGCATATAGCCGAAGCGTAGTTTGGTTTCTTCCGGCGGAATGGCGAGCAATTCCTCGAAGATGGTCTTCTGCAAGTCGGGCTGATGAATACGAATCGAGCCACCGCCGAGTTCCACGCCGTTCACGACCACGTCGTAGTGCTGGCCGCGAACTTTCTTCGGATCGGTCTTCAGCAACGGAATGTCTTCCGTGACCGGCGCGGTGAACGGATGATGGCTGGAATACCAGCGGTTCTGTTCGCGGTCGAAACCGAGCAACGGAAATTCGATGACCCAGAGGAAATTGAACTGGTTCGCGGGAATCACGAGCTTGCCCTGACCTTTCAAAACATCGGCGCAATAGAGACGAATCTTGCCGAGGATTTCGCAGGCGTTCAGCCATTGGTCGGCGGCGAAGAGAATCAAGTCGCCTTCCTGAATCGCGAGCTTGGTCGTGAGCGCGGCCTTCTCCGCTTCGCTGAAAAATTTCACGATGGGCGATTTCCATTCGCCGTTCTCGACCTTGATGTAGGCGAGGCCTTTCGCGCCAAAACTCTTGGCGTATTCGGTCATCGTCTCGATCTGGCCCTGCGTCGCGCCGGCCATGCCTTTTGCATTGAGCGCCTTCACCACGCCGCCGTTGGCGATGGTGCCGCTGAATACTTTGAACGTGCTGGCCTTGAAATCTTCCGTCATGTCCGCGAGTTCCATCGCGAAGCGCGTATCAGGCTTGTCAATGCCGTAGCGGTTCAGCGCTTCCTCAAAACTCATGCGCTGGAACGGCGTGGGCACGTCAATGTTCAGCGCGATTTTCCAGACGCGTTTCAACAAGCCTTCGATGAGCGCGTAAATGTCCTCGCGGTCAATGAACGACATTTCGAGGTCAATCTGCGTGAACTCCGGCTGGCGGTCGGCGCGCAAATCCTCGTCACGATAGCAGCGGGCGAGCTGAAAATACTTCTCCACACCGGCGACCATGAGAATCTGTTTGAACTGCTGCGGCGATTGCGGCAGCGCGTAAAAAGTTCCCGGCTCGCGGCGGTTCGGCACGAGAAATTCCCGCGCGCCTTCGGGCGTGGACTTGAAGAGCGTCGGCGTCTCGACTTCGAGAAAGCCTTGTTCGTCCATGTAGCTGCGCGTGGCAATGGCGACTTTGCTGCGCACTTTCATGTTGCGCGCCATTTCGGGCCGGCGCAGATCGAGGTAGCGATATTTCAAACGCAATTCCTCGTTCACCTTGTTGGCGATTTCAGGATCGTCCACGGGGAACGGCAGGACTTCCGCCATGTTCAATACTTCAAGCGCGGTGACGCCGACTTCGATTTCGCCGGTAGGAATTTTGGCGTTGTTCGTGCCTTCGGGGCGATGGCGGACTTTGCCGGTAAGGCTGACGACACATTCGCTGCGGAGCGCGGCGGCCTGCGTGAACAGTTCCGGCGTCAAATCCGACGGATCGAAAACCGTCTGCGTGCGGCCTTCGCGGTCGCGGATGTCAATGAAGATGAGGCCGCCGAGGTCGCGGCGGGAATGAACCCAGCCGGACAGCGTGACGGTTTGCCCGATATGTGCCGGGCGCAGTTCGTTGCAATGATGTGTGCGTTTCATGTAAAAAACTAAAATTGGTAGGGCTGCGTTGCTGCGCAGCCCAAAATAATCACGGCACCGCAGCAGCGCCGCCCTACCAGTCAAAATAGAACGCAGATTGTGGCTGCGAAAGCGGCGGATTTCAAAGCAAAAGTAACGCCGTCGCCACAACGGTGAACAATCTTTTCGATCACTCCGGCAGCGCGATGCGCCAGGTGTTGGTCGGGTCGCCGGAATTTCTCAAGGCTTCGCGCAAGGCGGAACTGGAGTATTGCTGCACGCTGCCGTCGGCGAGGCCGACGTTGCCCTGGTTGTTGTGGATGGCGCTGGTCCAACCGATCGGGCCGCCGGGGACGAGCTTGAGGATTCCATTTTGTGGCTCGCTCGCGCCCGTGAGGTTCCGGTCACCGTCGAGAAACCTTTGCGGACTCGCGTCATTGGCTTCAAGGCCGACAAAGTAACTGACGTTTGTATTTTTCAATTGAACAAAATTGACGGCGGAGATGCGGTCGTCGTTGGGGCAGACCAAAATTCTCGGCGTGCTCAATTCGTTCGACATGACTTGGAAATGCCGGAAAGTGTCCGCACCGGTGACGAATTCCTTCGTGCCGCCGTTGGCCATCGGCACATCCATCGGCATCTTGTCGTTGTTGTCGCCTTCCCACATGCGGAAGGCGAGGCCGCATTGTTTGAGAATGGTGACACAGCTGAGCTTGCTCGACTTCTTCTTGGACATGGCAAGCGCGGGCAGCAGCAGCGCCGCCAGAATGGCCAGCACGGCCACAATGGCGAGCATCTCGACGAAGGTGAATCCGCGAGGCTTGGAGTTCATGCGGGCATCATCGCGCCGTTGATTTTTTATTTCAAGCAGTTATCCATCACTGGCGGCAACTGGATTTTGTCCGGCCAACGACAGTTTAAGTTTCCATGAAAGGCGTGTTTTCGC
Source organism: Limisphaerales bacterium (assembly GCA_003455565.1). Taxonomy (GTDB): domain Bacteria; phylum Verrucomicrobiota; class Verrucomicrobiia; order Limisphaerales; family UBA11358; genus UBA11358. The sequence continues at coordinate 1,756 of DMQW01000470.1, read as the reverse complement.
TTTACCTTTTACCGGAAACTGCTTGGCTTTGGCGAATCCGGCTCCAAAAACTTTCAATCCATCTTTCATCATGAAAAAAACATCCCTGCTTCTCGGCGCGTCAACGGTGGTCCTGCTCGGCTGCCTCGCCTGCTTCAACTTCGGCTGCGGCAAGCCTTCCGCCCCGCTCAAATCCGCCAGCACGGTGTCGGCCGAGCGCACCAGCTTTACCGAGGTCACCGACCAACTCGACCCCGGTGGAAACTTTTTCCTTTATCTCGGCACTGCGCAATGGCTGGAGCATCTTTCGACCAAGGTGGAAATCTGGCGGACCACCTTCACCGCCATGCCCGACCTCACGCCGGACAAAACCGCCAACATCAACAAGGCCTTTGACCTCGTCAACCATCTGATCAAGGACAGCGGCGTCGAGGACATCACCGGCGTGGGCATGAGTTCCGTCGAAATCGAGAAAGGAATGTTCCGCAACAAAATGCTGCTGCACCATTATCCCGGCACCGGCGCCGGCTTCCTCTGGAAACTCTGCGGCATGGAACCGCACGCCCTCACCGGTCTCGATTTGCTGCCCGCCAACACCGCGCTCGCCGCCTTTTCGGACATGGATTTGCCGCTGCTGTGGAAAGTGACGCAGGATGAGGTCGCCAAGTCCGGTTTTCCGCAGGCGCAGGATTTCGTGCAGAAACTGCCCGCTCAATTTGAACAGAAAACTAAGTTGAAATGGGACGCCTTCCTCAAGTCCGTCGGCGGCGAATGCGGCTTTGTCCTCACGCTCAACGAATCCAACACCATTCCCATCCCGCTGCCCAGCGGCGCGCTGACGATTCCCGAACCCGGCCTGCTCCTCGTCCTCAAGGTCAATGACGACACCGTTTTCAACCGCATTGACCAGCAGTTGAAAGCCAATCCGCAGGTCATCAGCGTGGAGCAGACCGGCCTCAAGATGCGGACGATGCCGGTGCCGCTCCCGTTCATCGGAATGTTGCGCCCGACCACCGCCAGCAGCGGCGGCTACCTGTTCATCGCCTCCTCCGACGCGCTGGTCAACGAAGCCCTCGCCGTGAAAGGCGGCAAGTCGCCCGGCCTCAAAAGCACCGACGAATTCAAGCGCCTCTCCAAAAACATTCCCGACCAGGGCAACCAGTTCACCTTCATGAGCGAACGCTTCGGGCGCATTCTCTTCCAAGTCCAGGAACAGGCCATCAGCGGCCCGCTCGCGCGGAGCGGTTCCTCGGCGGCGCAATCCAAGTGGCTGCAAACCCTCTTCCACACCCGGCCCGCGTTTGCCTATTCCGTCGGCGTGAACACCCCGCAAGGCTGCCTGACCGTCGGCAACAGCAGCCAGAGCTTCGCCAACATGGCTTTGCTCCCCGTCGTGGCCGTGCCAGGAATGTTGGCCGCCATCGCCATCCCAAATTTCGTCAAAGCCCGCAGCACGGCGCAACTAAACAGTTGCATCAACAACCTTCGCATGATTGACGCCGCCAAACAGCAATGGGTGTTGGAAAAAAATAAAACCGCCGCCGATGTTCCGACCAAGGAAGACATTCAACCTTATCTCTATAAATGGCCGGTCTGCCCGCAAGGCGGCACCTACACCATCGGCCCCGTGAGCGAACAGCCCAAGTGCAGCATCCCCGGCCACAAGCTGCCATAATTCATTTTCCGCAGAACAAATTTCCCGCTCGCCGCACCGGCGATGAGCAGGAAGGTTTTCGGTTTCACGGTTTAATTTTAACGCAGAGGCGCGGAAGAATTG
>DMQW01000318.1:9791-9990 GCA_003455565.1 Limisphaerales bacterium | reverse complement strand
TCATCCGCGGGTTCGCGGTCGGCGGCGCATTTGATGACGATGTCTGTCTCGTGGGCATGGATTTCGTCGGATCGCCGCCGAACAAATCGTGACACGAAAATTATTTTTACTGCACCACGGCGCGGTAGAATTGTTTCAATACTTGTGACTGCCCCTTTTCTTTTAAGAACAAAAATTAAAGCCCCCTCACACACCGAAA
>DMQW01000318.1:9136-9564 GCA_003455565.1 Limisphaerales bacterium | reverse complement strand
TAAAGCCCCCTCACACACCGAAACCCAACGTCGTCATTGCCGTTGCTCGGGATGAAGTAGACGGTGAGGCGACTGGCGCACCGCGCGTCGATGGCGTAGCTGCTCCAATAGCCGCCGCGCAGCACACGGTAGATCAACGGCCCGACAGGCCCGCGGGGATTGGTCCCGCCCAAATACGGGCTGCCGGCCGGATATGTCGGCCCGGCATACCAGTCCCAACACCACTCAAACACATTCCCCGCCATGTCATTCAACCCATACCCGTTCGCCGGAAATGAGCCCACCGGACTCGTGTAGGGATAATTTCCATGATCCCCATTATCGAAGTGGGCGTTGAAGCCGTTCGGCCCCAAATCGTAGCTGAAGTCATTGGTATCTCCGTCATAGTTGGCCTGGCTTTCCGAAATCGTGTTGCCCCACGGAAACCG
>DMQW01000318.1:0-8955 GCA_003455565.1 Limisphaerales bacterium | reverse complement strand
ATCGTGTTGCCCCACGGAAACCGCTGTCCGCTCAATCCGCCCCGCGCCGCCTTCTCCCACTCCGCCTCCGTCGGCAACCGATAACCGTTCGCCCCCCAATTCGCATACACCGTCGTGCCAGGGTCCCCATTCGCGGTGAACACCTGCGTGAACCCCGCATCCGTGTAATACACCGGCGTCAACCCTGCCTGCGCCGACCGCGCATTGCTCCACTTCACACAGTCATACCAGTCCACCGTCTGCACCGGATGATTCGCCGCCTTCGCCAAACCCGGATGAACAAAACTGTAGCCGTGGCTCGTGGCGTAGCTATAAACCGTCCGCCATTGATTAGAACTCACCAAATTCACGTCCATGTAAAACGCCGACACATAGACGTTCGTGGGAATCGCATCGCTTTCACCATCCAATGTGTCCCCCATCGTGAATGAACCGGCCGGGATCAACGCCATGCCGTCGGCGGTAGGGGGAACCAGTGACAACCGAAAGAATCTTGCAGAAGAGGCATTGGTGACCGAAACGGCAATCTGCGAGCCGTAATTAACCGGGAAGGCATCCGTGGCCGACAACCAATTTGGCGAAACCAGGTTGGTCGCACTCTGCAAAACACCGTTCGTGCCGTAGATGGCGGTGGGCCAATAGAGAATGACTTGATTATTCGTCAGCACTATTCCCAATGCCGGCTGCGCCACCACAGACTGAACGCCGGCCAGCAAGGCCAGCCCGATGAACAGGGAATGGAGCTTGGATTTCATGACGAATTTAGAATTCAGATTATCTTGCTTGGACGGCGTTTGCTTCTTAAGGCTGCTTTTTACGTCTCGCTCAATTAAATTGCAATTCAATTCAGATATGTTTTTTACGGCAGGACTGCTCGGCAACGCAGCCCTGCCGATTTAATTTCACGCCGGCACGGTCACACTCACCGGCAGGCTCCAGACGCCGATTTGATTGTCGCCCACGCGGTAGATGGCGCGGTAAGTCCAGATGACTGACGTGGCAGAAAATTGTGCCGGACGTGAAGACGACCATCCGTTCCGCTTTAGGCGGTTGCGTGGTTGCGGAAATTTTTTCCAAAAGTTTCATGCGGGTTCCGGCAGATTTGAATTGAGGGGCGGTGAGAAGTCAAGTGGTTATCGTGGAAACGACCGCCCTCATCCTAGCCTTCTCCCCCAAGGAGAAGGAACGGCAAGCGGATATTTCCGGTTTTGCGGATGACTGTCCGGCCAATCCCGTCGCTCGTATGTTCAAAGACGCGGAAACGCTTCTCCTTCTCCTTGGGGAGAAGGCCGGGATGAGGGAGGTCAAAAAACAAACAACCTTTTTGCCTGCGCCTTCGTCGTTGGCCGCGCCCCAAAACAAAACCGCCCGGACGGTCAAGACCATCCGGGCGGCGGAAAATGTGTCCGTTGAATTATTCCTGGACAAACTTGATGGAACGGGTTTTCTCGGTGCGGCGGCGGAGGGCCTCGTCGAGAACTTTTTTGCGGAGGCGAAGATTTTTCGGCGTCGCTTCCACGAATTCATCCACGTCAATGTATTCCAGCGCGCGTTCCAGCGAGAGTTTCATCGGCGGCGCGAGATGGATGCCTTTGCCGTCGCCTTGTGAACGCATGTTGGTCAGGCGTTTTTCCTTCACGGGATTCACCGGGATGTCGTTTTCGCGGGCGTTTTCGCCGACGATCATGCCGACGTAAATCATGTCGCCCGCCTCCACCATCAGGCGGCCGCGCTCCTGCACCATGTTCAGCGCGTAGTTCGTGGCTTCGCCGTTGTCCATCGAGACGAGCGAACCGTTTTTGCGCGCGGCAATTTCGCCGCAGTCCGGGCCGTATTCGTGGAAGAGATGGCTCATCACGCCCATGCCTTTGGTCGAATTGACAAGGTCGGTCTCGAAACCAATCAGGCCGCGCATCGGCACCAGCGCCTCGACGGAAACCTGGTTGCCGACGTGGGCCATGTTCGTGATCTGCGCCTTGCGACCGGAAAGATTNNATCGGTTCCAGCGGATTGCCGGTGGCGGGATCTTTTTTCCAAAGCACTTCGGGGCGCGACACCAAAACCTCGTAGCCTTCGCGGCGCATCTGCTCGACGAGAATGGCGATCTGCATTTCGCCGCGGCCGCTGACGGCGAACACTTTCGGGTCGTTCGTCTGCGCGATGCGGAGCGCGACGTTCGTGCGGGCTTCTCTGACGAGGCGGTCCCAGATATGCCGCGCGGTGACGAGCTTGCCGTCCTGGCCGGCCAACGGACCGTCGTTCACGACGAATTCCATCTGGATCGTCGGCGGGTCAATCGGGATATACGGCAACGCGGTGCGCGCCTCGGAATCACAAATCGTTTCGCCGATGAATACGTCTTCAAAACCCGCCAGACCCACGATGTCCCCCGCGTGCGCTTCCTGAATCTCAATGCGCTTCATGCCCTCGAAATGATAGATGGCCGTGATTTTGTTCTTGGTGATCTTGCCGCTGCCGTGACGGCAGATGGCGGAATCGGCCACTTTCACTTTGCCTTCGACGATTTTGCCGAACGCGATCCGGCCGACGTAGTCGTTGTAATCGAGGTTCGCCACGAGCACTTGGAAACCATCGCCCGCCTTGGCGCGCGGCGACGGAATGTATTTCACAATCGCGTCGAACAACGGCTCCATCGTGCCGCTGACGTGTTCGAGTTCGGTCTTGGCGTAGCCCTCCTTGGCGGAGCAATAGATGAAGGGAAAATCAAGCTGCTCGTCCGTCGCGTTGAGCGAGACGAACAATTCAAAAACCTCGTCGAGAACTTTTTTCGGGTTCGCGTTCTCGCGGTCAATTTTGTTGATGACCACAATCGGCTTCGCGCCAGCTTCCAAAGCTTTTCGCAGCACGAAGCGCGTCTGCGCCTGCGGGCCTTCGGCGGAATCCACCACGAGCAGCACGCCGTCAATCATGTTCATGATGCGCTCGACTTCGCCGCCGAAATCCGCGTGGCCGGGCGTGTCCACGATGTTGATGTGGTAATCCTTGTATTTGAACGCGGCGTTTTTGGCGCGGATGGTGATGCCCTTTTCCTTTTCCAAATCCATGGAATCCATCAGACGTTCGTCGGTGGATTCATGCTGGTTGGCGCGGAAGGTGCCGGATTGCTTGAGCAAACAATCCACGAGCGTGGTCTTGCCGTGGTCAACGTGCGCGATGATGGCGATATTTCTAATATGCTGCATAGGTTCTAAAATAGCCGGACAGTCTGCCATTTGGGTGGGAAAGGTCAAGCTGCGTGTGCAACAAAATCTCCGCCCTTTTCGTTTGAAAGCAAATCGTTTTCCCGTATTGTTCCGATATGACAGCGACCGCAGTCATTGAAGAAATCCGGCACCTGCCTCCCGGCGAACAATCGCGTGTGCTCCAATTTGCTTTTGAACTCGCGCGTGAGCGCCAGCTCTCTGGAAAAGAATTAGCCGCTCTCGCGCAACGCATGGTTGAATCCGGAGACCCTGCGGAAATCAAAAAATTGCGGAATGAAATCCACGGCGGGTTTTACGGCGAATAGCCATGCCGCGAATTCGCCGTCACAATCTTCCGCCGACCAACTTGGACTCCTGGCGGATTGGCTCCGCACGGATCCCGAAGTCCCGGCCGGCCAATGGTTCAAGAAATTTTCCGGCCTGACCGTTTGCGGCGAAGGCGAATTCATCAAAACTTTTTTGCAACCCGAACAAATCGCAACCGGCGAAGAATGGAATTAAATTTCGTCGGCGAGGCATTCTTGGAAGTTAAAAATTTATCAATAAAATCGCGGTTTTCTCTTGGCTCGCTGCGCCATACTGGCTTTAATGTCTCGGTTGACAACAATCATTAACAACTAAACACACCAAATCAATTATGGCAAAAGCACTGTCCAAATCACAAATTGCAACGGCAATCGCGGAGAAGAACGGCCTCACTAAAAAGGCGGCGACGGAGATCCTCGATTCCATCGTGCAACTGGCCTACAAGAACGCCAAGAACACCTTCACCCTGCCGGGCCTCGGCAAGCTGGTGCTGGTTGATCGCAAGGCGCGCATGGGTCGCAACCCGGCCACGGGCGAAGCCATCCAGATCAAAGCCAAGCGCGTCGTGAAGTTCCGCGTGGCCAAAGCCGCCAAGGACGCCATCCTGGGCACGAAGTAATTCGCACTGCCATTTCACGGCACTCTGATTTTTTCAGAGTGCCTTTTTTTGTGGCGGATTGAAGTTCTCCCCGCCTCGATAACATTTATCCGTGAGTCAACTCGCTGGCCCGCCCGCTAAAACCAGTTTTTCAGTGTTGCATTTTGACCGGTCGGAACTAGATTGCATAGATGAATGCAGGACATAAATTATTTTTTGCCGCCGCGCTGGGTTTCGCCATGACGCGCGCGGCGCTGGCTGACCCGACGGCTTTCGATCTGATCAAGAAAGGCAACGACTTCATCGGCGTGCAAAGCAAGGACAAGGTGGTGCAGATCCATTCGGACAAATCCGTTGCGAGCCTGACACCGAACATCTGGTATGTGGCTTATTATGATCCGGACGCGGGGTTCAAAATGGTGGAGGTGAAATTCGGTGCGGGCGAGAAGATGGACGTTTCGCATCCGGTGCGGCCGTTCCAGGCGCCACCCGGCGAAAATCTGATTCTGGACCGGTCCAAGCTGAAGGTGGATTCGGACCAGGCACTGAAAATCGCCGCCGCGCAGCCGCTGTTGAAAGCGCTCACGCTCAAGGCGTCCAAACTGACGCTGGATCATGGCGATGTCGGCCCGGTGTGGAAGGTGCAATTGTGGGCGGCCAAGCTGAATAATCCGAATAAAGACGTGGACATTGGCGTGGTCATCCTTTCCGCCACCGACGGTTCGGTCATCAAAACCGATCTTCACCCGAACAAAGTGGACTAGGTGCGGAGGCGCAACGGGCTTACGGTTTGCCGGACGCGGACTCCTGATGTTTGGCGACTGCGGCTGTTATGGTGGTGACACTTTCAAGAATCTGGCGGGCGGCTTCGGGATCGGCGATTTTGAGTCCATACGTCTTGTCGAGGGCCACGACCAGTTGCAGGGCATCCACCGAATCCAAACCCAGACTGCCGGGGCCGAACAACGGCTGGTCGTCCCTGATTTCTTCCGGGCTGATGGGGAGCATGAGGTTTTCGATCATCAGCCGTCTGATGTCTTGTTTGATTGCGGTTATGTTGTCCATTACAAAATTCTGAACGGATAATCCTGCGCTATCGCTGGCTTCAGCGCAAGCCGAGAAGTCGCTTGCCGCCGCGAAATTTTATTTGTTTTAGACACGTCCGGCCAAATCAGTTAAAGATTGTCCTCCATGATTTTTGTTCCGAAGTTTGATCCATCCGGTTGTTTGCGCAAAAAAATGAGCCGGGGTGTCCTCCTGATCTGGCTGGCGGTTTCGGCTTTTCCTTCAACGGGCAGCGCGCTCCCCGCACGACTGGTTCTGGCGCTGGATGGAATCGCGTATCGCGACATGAAGGCGTTGCAGGCCGGCGTCACCCGCACGAACTTCTGGGGAAAACGGTTCCAGCGTCGGGCCTTCACTGCCGATGAGGGATATTTCCCGGTGAGCCGCATGGTTTCGACATTTCCCTCCGCAAGCGATGTGGCGTGGACCGAAATTTTCGGCGACCGCCCCTTGCCAGGTTATCAACGCACTTATTTCAGCGCGGCGGCAAACTCGGAAATTTCCATCAACGGGGTCACCACCACGATGGAGCACGAACGGCAGATGCACTGGCAGGTGCAAAACGGTTTCCTGCGGGCGATGGGTTACCTTCTTCCGCTGCCCGCCTATAAATATGAAGTGCGCGGTCTGGCCAAAAATTTCTGGAAGACCACGAGCCAGGAGGCCAGTTACTACGGCTATATTCGTGCGTCGGACGACGCCCAGCACATGGATTGCGACATCTTCGCCATGCTGTGCCTGCTTGATAAACAACTTCAGGATTTGCGCGCCCGTTACCAAGCCCAGGAGGGACGCGATCTGCAAATTGTGATCCTCTCGGATCATGGACACAACCACGCTGGTCGCGGCAAACGCGTCGAAGTTCGCGCCTTTCTGGAAAAGGCCGGCTACCGGATTGCCAAATCCATTGTGAGTCCCAAGAACGTTGTCCTGCCGACGGTCGGGATTGAGGACTGGGTGGAAATCCACAATGCGCCCGCCGAAACCGAAAAACTGGTGCAACTGCTCTGCCATCTGAAGGGCGCGGATGTGTTGACGGCTCCGGTTCCGAATCAAACAAATTGTTTTCTGGTCATGAATTCTAAAGGCGAACGGGCCATCATTCAATGGCATCCCGCGCAGAACTCCTTCCGTTATTCAACCGAAACCGGCGACCCGATCAACTACCGCCCGGTGGTCGAGGCGCTCGCCCGGAACCATCAGTTCGACGCCGACGGCTTTGCCACCGCCGATGCCTGGATGGCGGCGACCATGACCAATCGTTATCCGCTGGCGCTGGAGCGGATGGTCCGCGGCCTCACGCGCGTCACCCTCAATCCCGCGACCATTCTCATCAGCCTCGACAACCATTATGTCAACGATAGCTGGCTGGTTCAAAAAGGCAGCCGGTTGGTGACTTGCGGGAGCACGCATGGCGGGCTGGACGACCTCAACTCGGACGGAATCCTGTTGAGCAATTTCGCCCCCACCCAGGACACGGCGAGCGACCGCGTGGCCGGGCAGTTTGAAAATTTTCCGGATGTAAAAAATTTTCGCGCGGAGGAAAATGGCGCGGAATTAGTCACCAAAAAGGAACAGGCTCTGACGCGGATTGCGCGTGTGTCGTTCGACCGGGATTTCAGCCTGCTGCCGGATGATGACGTTTTCCTGCGGATGTGGTCGCCGCAATTTGCCCGGCTCGACAGCAAAACCCCCGTCGAGGTGGCGATTGAGAAAATTCCGCGTTTCTCAAGTGCGCAAATCCGTCGCGGCGATCACAAACCGGTGGATTCTTTCAAACGGCAAATAACTTTTAATCTACCGCTTTCCTTTCCGGACGAAAGCCCCGGCGAAAGAGTCTATGCGCTCCCGCCGGATCTGAGTCTGGAACCGCAGGCAGAATATAAAATTTCGGGATGGATTCAGGATCAAAAGAAAACCATCCGGCTCTTTGACTTTCCTTTCCACACCAGCAGCAATGGCCGGCCGGCGGCATTCTGAAAAATTTGGAGCGGCTTAATTTCTAACGGTGGGTGCGCCGCTGCGGCGGCGCACGGCGGTGCTGCAGCACCACCGCCACCAAATTTGGAAACTGACGAATTTCCCCAGGTCGGGCGCCCGATGCATTGGAAAGAAATTTACGGATTGGTGGCCGCAAAAACTTTTCCGTTTTGGGCGCAGATCATTTGCGCCACATAGCGGCCGGCAATCGCCGCCGACGGCAGTCCGCCGCCCGCGACCACCCAGTGCCCAGCCATGTAGAAATTTTCCAACCGTGGCAGCGTGTAAGGAATGCGCCGTCCGAGGATGCGCGGCGTCGGCAGCCAGCCTTCGTAACTGCCCTGCCAGTTGCCGGTGTAGCGCACAAAGGTGGCGGGCGTCGCGATGTCGGAACGCTCGATCTGCTCCGCCAGCCCCGGAAACCTTTTATCAAGGATGGCGATGATTTCCTGGACGACTCTTTTCTTTTCCGCCCGGTAGCGCTGGGGATCGGTTTTTTTCAGGCCGGTCCAAAACTCGTAACTGGTCGGAAACCGGAGCGTCATGACGGTGGTGCCTTCCGGGCAGAGCCCCGACTCGGAACCGAACGTCTCGACCTCCAAATTGTTGTGCCGCGTCTGGTCGTCCACGCAGAGCGGCTGGCGCAGGGCCAGGTTGAGCGTGTGCGGCGCATCCGGAAAGATTTTTTTAATCCCCAGCGAGACTTGGATGATGGCCGGAAAAGGCTGGCAATGCTCGTAGAGGTAAAGAATTTTTTTATCCACAAACCGGCCGTCCAGCATTTTGAAAATCGTCGTGTGGCCGTCCGCGCAGGAAACGACGGTAGCCGCTGGGACGAACGTGCCGTCGGCGCATTGCACGCCGGTGGCGCGGTTGTTTTCAACTTTTATCGAAGTCACCCTGGCTTTATACCGCACCGTGCCGCCCAATCGTGCGTAGCGGTCGGCGATGGCCATCGCAAAATCCCACGAGCCGCCGGCGACGAAGCCGGTGTTGTTCCGGGTCCTGAACGCCAGCAGCATCACGAGCACCAAAGCGGACATGTCTTCGTTGCCGACGATGAGTTGCAGCGCCTCGCGGAGGAATTTATTTTTGTAACGGGCAAGATAAGTGGTGATCGGGACATTTTTATAGCGGAAGATGACGGGCACCATCGGCAGGTAACGCAGCCCCGTTTTCATTTTCTCGAAAAGCGACATCAATTCCAAAGCGTTTTCCAGCGGCGGTTCCAGTGGCGCGCAACGGCGCGCGTCCCGCACCAGTTTGTCAATCAGCCCGCTGTCTTCCGGCGCGATGCGTTTGAACTCGCGCGCGAGTTTGTCCAGGTCAGCCGGCACGGAGAGGGTTTTGCCGTCGGCACCTTCGATCCGGAGCATTTCGTCGTGGACGAAAACTTTTCTTCCGGCGATCGCGCCCAGTTCCGTCCAGACCTGATGGAAGGCCGAGGGCGGATGCGTGCCCATCAGCCAGCGCAGGCAGCCGTCAAAAACATACGGGCCACGATGCCAGGCCGTGCACAATCCACCCGGCAGCAGGCTCGCCTCCAGAATTTCCGTCTGGATGCCGTTCATCTGCAGATAGCAGCCGCAGGAAAGTCCGGCGATGCCGCCGCCAATGATGACGACTTTCCCGTCGGCGGCCGGTTCAGGCAACGGCGGCACGTCACAAAGTTTTTCTTCAACGGGCATCGCGTCGGTAGTCATCGTGGAAAATTTATTCGGTGTCGCGGTTGAAGCCAATGCGCCGTTTTGGCGGTTCGGGCGGCGGCGCGAGGAGCGGTTG